>JAYVYF010000468.1:0-7915 GCA_043784585.1 Burkholderiales bacterium | reverse complement strand
GGTTGCGCTATGTTTTCACTTTATGTATTTACGTGGTGGCGTGATCAATACGTCAATAAAAGATTGATCAGCACTGAAAATTGCGGCCCGCGCTTATCTTCGTCATACAGTTGCTTCAAGCCTTTGCCAGGGACGAGCGCGGCAGCAGACGCATTGAGCACCACGTTCTGCGTCATGTAAGGCCGAAACTGAATGCCTGCCGACATATCAACGCCCAGGTCTTTCGAGCTAATGTTTTGGTTGCGCAGTACGCCAAGCGACGATGTGTTCACGAAATCGAGCTTCGAAATATTGCCGAGTATTCGTATTTGTGGTGTTAAATCAGCATCCGCGCCGATGCCAACTAACGTCAGTCCCGGATTCACGAAGTTCGACTGGCCTTGATCTTTTGAAGAGCGCAACGACGGCAAAATGCCGTTACGTCCGCTGAGTGCCACGCCGCCGCCGCCGATCAACGGCACGGCCTGACGGATAAAGAAGCTGGTATCCGCACCAGCGAATTGCGGATTTTCAAGAATCGCGTCAAAGCCGGTTGCTTTACCGTCGAACGGATTTTTATCGCCGCTTGCATAGAGCGCATTTGCACGTATCCGCAGCCATGAAAAATCACGCGATAATTCGGCTGCGGCAAAACCCGCGCGTATGGATTGCGAGCGTTGCGCCAGCGGGTTGCGGTCATCGTGTCCAAACACGCCGTAAATTGAGCTTGTCAGATTCCAGGGACCAAAATGGCCGTCGCCATTCAGGCCAATATAGGTGGCGCGATAGTTGTGTGGCCGAACGTCGCCGAGCACCGCCGGGCGCACCAGGAAGCCATTGTTGTCGTAGTAATCCTTGCCCGCTTCGCGATTGATGTTGTGGATAATCGTGCCTTGCACCGTGTAACCCAGCACCGGGAAATCCTGCCTGTATAAATTCGCGACAAAAACATGATCACGGCGCAGCGATCGATTGATGTCGTTCAAGCCGCTGTTGGTGTCTTTTTCCAGTCGGCGAAAATAGCCGATGTTGTACTGCCACTGATTGTTATCGCGGATCCCGAACAGACGCACGCCCAACGGTACATCCTGGAAAATAAAGCCACGAAAATCGGATTGAAATGGCTGAATACCCACTCGAATTGAATCAAAATCGAAATTGTCAGAGACATTGCGCAGGTGCACATCTGCAAACAGTTCCTGTATACCCACATGATTGTCGGTGCGGGTTTTGCCTTCGCGCGGGTCGACGCGCACGCCGCGAACTTCATCCAGCCGTGCCTGATTTACTTGAATGGCCGGCGCAAAACGGAATTCATAATCCGGTGGCTTGAAGGTGGTGTTGCCCTTGATGACAGACGCCGAAAGAATAATGGTTTGCACAAACACGGTCTGATTGGCGCGGCCAAAAACATCGATGGCACCGCTTCTGTCCGACGACTGCGCACCGACCGGGGTTGGCAGGCGGCGAATTTCAACCAGTGAGTCTGAAATCGCCGATACCGCTAAAAACCAGTCTGGCCCCCATTGGGCGAATGGCTCAAACGGTTTGTCGCCCTTCAGTACATTGTGGTTATAAGGGTCGTACCAAGGAAATTTGAAACCCAGCGTATCCATGATCCGCCAGCGATCCGGCACTGATACCGTTGCCCGCGGCTCAAACGGCGAGGGTGGCGGAACCTGCTTGGGATCAATCGGTGGGAGCGCGTATTTCAGCGGTTTGCTGATCGGGCGCTCGCGCTCGACTTCAGGGGGTGCCACCACGTTGCCAGGCACATCTATTTGCTGGCTGTAAGCGGAAAATGATGACGCAATCATCACCAGCAACGCCATTTTCTTGAGCGTTGGCGCATGCGCATGCGTCATCTCACAAGCCATTGCACACATTTTGGTCGCTTGAGTCGTTGAAAGGCGCTTGCGGACACTGCACATAGCGCAAGCGTGTGCCCAATCCCTGCGGCTCAATGTTGTCCGCACGGATACCGCGCGGCGCGTTGCCGATGCCGGTATTTAATGCCTTGCCCGCGTTTGCGAGCCCCAGAAAAGCCACCATGTCATCCTGATCAATGCCATCGCCTGAAACGCCAATGGCGCCGACCAGCACATTGCCTCGATATATGGGCATGGAGCCCGCAAAAATCTGGATGCCATTTTTCGCCCGCGCAAGTCCCGTGCAGCCTACTGCGCCTTTGCCTGTGGCTGCGGCCACGATCGCGTTGTAATCCAGATCGAGCTGAAAGCCCAAATGAAACGGGCTCCAGTTTGAGTACGGCGTGGACAATGGACCGGCCCCCGTGCCGCTTATCCCATCGGGGAAAAATGGCCGCGCCAGCCCGCTGATGGCACGATTTGAGTACGCGATATTGCCCGTTAGCGCGTTGGGATCATTAAGAAACGCGCGCATTGTCGCGATGTATTGTGCAAAGCTGCGAAAAGGTGCGACCGGATTGCCGCCCGCGCCGAGGTAATTTGCCGATGGCAACGCCGCTATTTCAACCGCTGCATTGGGATGTGAAAACAGCAACGCCGAACGGGCTTTTTGCAATGAAACATCAGTGCCAAAAACCGGCGCATCCGGTGTGCGGGCGAGCGCCAGCACTTCACCGTTAGTGTCCACCACCGAAACAGTTACCTGCGCCTGAGCGCCGACCGGACGTCGGATTTGCGCTCTGGCGTGGTTGGCGACTTTCAATGCTTCCGCAAGAATGGTGCTTGCTTCATTCGCGGTGATGAGACTATCGGTGCCCGCGCGGGTGGGATAACGATTGTTATTACTGCTATCGACCAGCACGAATGCGGCTTGGGGGACGAAAGCGCCGGTGTCGGCACGGAATCCCGAGGCCGCATTACCGAAGGACGTGCCGACTTTGATGGTCCCATCGGTAAAGCCACTTACAATCTTAAAACTGCCCGCGACCGCGGTAAATGAGGGCGCTTGCGCTGGTGCTGACATGAGCGATTCGCTATCCACATAGCGAAATGTGCGGCCATCGGCAGTGATACGGTTGGCGCGAATGTCGTCGGGCGCGCTAAAGCTATTGGTGGCCGCCACCGCGATCAGCTCATCCAGGTCCTGATCGATGTCGGTAATGTCAGCATCAAGTCCATAAATGCCGTCAGCAATAATGCCGACGCCGCCCACCAGGCGGCTATTTTTATAGAGCGGCAGGCCACCGGGGTCCGCAGAAAGCCCCAGCGGTGAGGACTTCGGACCCACGCTACCGTCTCCTGGGCCACGCATCAGATCTGAGCACGGCAACTGTGAAAATTGAACGCCGTAAAGCGGGCCAGAGGGCTGATTATTTTCGCGGGGGTTAAAATTTTCTTGCACAATCTGGCTGGCGGTACGAGTCGAAAACGCGTTGCCATTCGATGACAAGTAGGCACCCGTCACGGCTTTACTGATGGCGGCAAACGTATCAGGAAGAATGTCGATATTCTCAAGCCCGCCAGTCACGCCCTTGTTGCTGGTAATTCGGAATGTCGGCGATGCGCCGGTCATGCGAAACACGGCGAGGATATTGCCCGCCCGGTCCGACACGGCAATGGTTGCGCGTGCATTGCGCGCGGTAGCTTCAAATGCAGCCTGCGAAATAATTTTTTGCACATCGGCGACGGTCAGGAAGTCTGCGATCCCAGCTGGCGGCATGCAGTTGCTGCTGCTGCAAACCGGTGCGTCGTTGCTGCCACCGCCACAACTCACGATCAAGGTGGAAAAAAATGCCACCGACAGAGTTGACCATGTCTTAAGCAGTTGACGCACGCTCATGGGTGCGCCCTTGGTTGAAGTACGGCAACTGATTTTGCGGCGCGTTCTTTCGGGTCGTGCGGGACACCGCCAGGTAACGGGATAGGCACGCCGCTCTTCGACCCGCCGACATGAAAGCCGTGGCATGTTTCACAGGTGCCGCGCACTTTGTCAGTGGTGGTGATGTTGCCTGCGTGGCAACCCTGACAATTTTTTAGATCAGGAATGGCAATATCCGCGCTGGTTTTCGATTTCTCGACCTGATGACATTCCTTGCATTCGTACGGGCTATGCTGATTGTGGGGGAAGCGGGATTTCGGCAACCAATGTTGGGTGACCGCAATCGGCTCTACTTTCCAGGTTTGTGATGGTGGTGTTTTGGGTTCGCCCGCGGCGTCCACCCCCGCGCCGAGAGCGACCCGCGTGATTTCATGGCAGGTAAAACATACGCGAACTTCCATCAGCTCCTGTGAGATCGCCGCGCTTTTTTTTCTCGCCCACGAAAGTGCAGTCAGACGTTTGGCGGGATCGGCCACATTCAGTCGTTCGCCGGGCCGCTGCGCGCCCTCATCAAACACCACATCAATCGGCGTATCGGTCAGCACCGCCTGCGCGTAGAACTCATTTACCGTGGCCAGTACATCGGCGACATTGCCATGCGGTACCTGCCGGTCGGTGGCCTTCGGTTCAAATTCCAGCGAATGGCAATCCTGGCAATGTTCTTTCATCGTGGTGGGTTTGAATCGCGAACCGGTTTCATCTGGAACGTGGCAGTTTTTGCACTCCATGACCGTTTTTCCGTTCTGGCCGCGAATGCCTTTTTTCTCCATGTGCACATCATGCGGAAATTTCAGGTTCGAGTTCTCGGTTAGCTGCGGCGTGTCTTGAGAGACTCTGACAATACCGGCGGTCCCGGTCTTGCCGGGAACCAGCATGGAAAGTTTGAACGGCGGATGGTCTTTGGAGAAATCGCTGATGTTGGCGTTAGTAGTCTGCGGCGCCCTGGCTTTCAGGTCAGCATGACATTGCGTGCACAGCGGGGAATCCTGCCGCACCAGGCCCATCGGGCCTTTGTGGTCGCGATGGCATGACGCGCATTGGGTGGCGTCGCCCGGTTTTTCAAACACGGCCGCATGCATAGCCTTCGCTTCTTTGCTATTGCGCGCAAAATGCCAGCCAATTACTTGGTGGCAGCTCTCGCAGGCGGCATTGGTGGTATGCACGAATGGCTGCGTATGGCATTGCGCACAATCGCGTCCGAAGCCCTGGTGGGGGCTCGCGAGCTCACCCGGATTCCATGACGCATCGGCGGTGATGGCAGATGCCAGCACGGGGAATGCCATCGCTTGGGCACCGCTCATTTTGGCGGGTGGATTAAGTGCGCTCACCACCGGCCAAATCAGAAACACAGATAAGACCGCTGCCGCGCCCGCCCATGAAAAAAAACGTTTTGAAAGCCAAGTGTTGCGAAGGCCGACTTTGACGTTTGCTTTTACGCCCTCAAGGTTGTCTTTGAGCGGATCCAGCAGCTCCCATGAAAGCGCCAGATCAACATCTGCATCGTGCTGCAATACAGTCAGCTCAAACGGCCCCAAATGAATTTTTTGGCCGACTTTTAATTTGGCCGCACGCTCGATGGTGCCATCAATCGTTACCAGACCTGCATCTGCCTCTATAAAGCAGACGCTGTCGTTGGTTAAATCGCTGCCGCTGCTGCCGATCACGGCGTGATGCATCGCCACACGTGGATCGGGCAGATGGAATTTGCAATCGGAGCCGCGTCCGATTCGCACCTGGTCGACATTCAGCGTTTGCTGCGTGCGGGTAACCTGGCCGAGTTTGTTACGGGTGAGCTGTATAAGGAGAAGTTTCATTCCGCTACCAGTAAAAAAATACCGAAATGATGTGCGCCGCTAATGCGGCCAGTAGTGCAAACGAAACAGGCACGTGAAGGTAGAGCCACAAATCCAGCAGCGCTTTGAAACGCACATCTGCGCGCGCCCGATCGACCCATTTTTCTTTGCGCAGCATCAGCGAGTAAAGATCGCGGTTCTGCTTTTGTTGATCGCCTTTAAGTGTTTTGCCAATACGCTCAAGAAAGATCGCCGCGCGTTTAGTGGGGCAGTTGCTGGGGCGGTGCAAGAATTGTGCGAACACCCCGCCACCGATGCGGGTATTTTTTATCGATTCCATCGCCACCGCGTTAATTTCGTCCGACATCGACATGGCGGTACGCCGAATCTCCCGGTCAAGATCAGCAATCTTTTGTACCAGACTATCAAGCGTTTCTTCGCCCATGTTGGCCGTCATGAGCGCCGGGAAGCGCAAATACGCGAATACGCCAAAGAAACCTGAAAAAATGACAATCAGCATCAGCACATAGGCCAGTGTGTGAATGTTCCAGCCGACCTGAAAACCAGCGTGAAGCGTGGCTACTACAATAAGTGCACCTCCAATGTAGACGTGGGCGGAAAGCCAGCCCTGGATGCCGCTGACATTGGCTTTGTAACGGCGTTTTTGGACGCCCAACCACATGAGCCACACGATCAGCAGCGCGCTGATGGTGCCCAATACGTATCCCACCGCGGTGCCACCGTAACGTCCTACGGGAAAGGTGTACCCGGCATATACAAAGATCGAAATCAGCGCGAGTAATGTCGCAACTTTGAGATATCGATATCGTCGGTATTCAAGGAACGTTCGATGTTTCATCTAGGTCAAGGCCTCCCTGCTTGGCGTCCATTGGGTCCTGCTGGACAAACTTTTATCGGTTTCCTTTCGTCCGCAACCTGCCGACGACGAGACCAGTCTATTTGTCCAAAGTTTAACTGTTTTGTCCAAAGCAAAAATAGTGTTTTTGCCCAAATCGCGCTAAAACCATACCCCGATTACGGTATAGGTAGTGGATTAGCCTGTCGAGTAATCTGCACAGGTCAGCCTCATCAAATCGTGCAGGCTATAATTCAACGTGGTTAAAAATTAGCAAATCGTCATGATCTACCGTCCGTCTATGGACGACACTTAATCTCTTTAAGAACACAACTTTGATCCCATTCCTTTTAGTTGCCAGCTTGATGTTGATTGCGGCGCTCGCGTTCGTGCTGGTGCCGCTGCTGCGAACGCGCGATATTCGAGGTAAACGACATGCGCAAAGCAGCGTGATGACGGACAGCGCAAGCAATGTGGCCATTTTCCGTGCCCAAAAAGGCGAGATCGAACAGGATTTTGCAGGTTCGCTTATTTCACAAGACGAACGCGATCAGGCCCTCAAAGAACTATCGTTGCGCGTTGCGGCAGAGGTCAAAGGCGATACTGCCTCAATCAGCGCAGCGCCACCGGTTACCAACATCGTCTCTAAAGGCGTGTGGGTGGTTGCAGTCATTGCGCTGATGGGTTTTCCGCTGACGGCGGTATTGATGTATGCGAAGTTGGGAGCGCCGATGGTGATTACCGGAAACACCGCCGCGCGCGGCGTCTCGGCGGGTAACGTGGCGAGCGCAACCACTGAAGGCGCTAATCCGGCGGCAAGCGCCTCCACCGCATCGGGCGCTGCCGAGCCCAATCCGGCAGTGACTGACAAACAAATTCTGGCGATGGTCGATAGTCTCGCTGAAAAGATGCGGCAAAATCCCGGCGATCCTAAAGGCTGGGTATTGCTGGCGAGATCGCAAAACGCGCTGGGTCGTTTTGTTGAGGCTACCCAATCCTACGAACGTGCCGCGGCGCTACTGCCCAATGATGCACAGGTTTTGGCGGATTATGCAGATGCCACCGCCATGACGCAAGACGGGCGCTTTGATGGCAAGCCGTTAGCGCTGATCAAGCAGGCGCTACAGGTTGATCCCGCCAATATGAAAGCGCTGGCGCTGGCCGGCACTGCAGAAATGCGGCTTGGAAATAAAGCGCAGTCGTTAAAGCATTGGGAAAAACTTAAAACCCTGGTCGCCAAAGATTCGGAAGATGCTCGTGAAGTAGATTCCATTATTGCGGAGGTGCAGGGTTCTGCGGCGGGCGCGTCTATCGCGGCTCCGGTTACCGCTGTTTCAAATCCTAATTCGGCCCCTAATCCACAATTAAATCTGCAATCAAATCAAGCATCGCCGTCGGTCGCAAAAGCACCAGGAAAAATGACTTCCGGCATGGTCTCTATTGCGCCAGAATTGGCGGCAAAAATTACCACGGGCGATAC
>JAYVYF010000467.1:0-4281 GCA_043784585.1 Burkholderiales bacterium | reverse complement strand
TGTCGGGCTTTCACGATGCCACCGGCGATCAGGCAAAGAATGAGGAGCTCGCCAAAGAGCGCGTCAACGCAGTACGCGAGGCCTTGAAAGCTGCGGGTATTGCGGAAGATCGTATTGAAATGAAAAAACCGGAAGCCGTGACCGGTGGCGGAGATAACGCAGAAGCGCGTCGCGTGGAAGTTGCGGTGAAGTAACCTAGCGTGTCAGGCCAACTTTGGTTGCGAGTTGTAAAAATAAAATGCCGACGATTTGCATCGTCGGCATTTTTTATCCTACTAAGGACGTACATTTTTACCGGTTAGTGTGAGCAAACGCCTGTCAGACGTTAGCGTCTGGTCGGACGCAAAAAGACCCGGATGGTGCATGGCCCAGTTCATTTTTTGCCTCAATTCTTTAAGGCCGACAGGCTGCTGGTATTTCGTGTTTGAAACATGATCGGTTGCGAAGTGATGTTTCATAAGTCGCCTGCATTCTAATGTTAGAGTTTGCCCATCCAAAATATCTCGCCTAAAGAACTCAACATGATGACCAATACTTTTATCATAGGCAAAGACGCCTCACTCGAATCGACCATCACGACCATGCAGGTGAAGCTCGCTGCCCGTGGGTTCAAATTAAATGAGTCTTCGCTGCTGCATGAAGTCGATGGCATCTGGTCGACGCACATGAAAGATGACGATTGCCCGATGCTGTTTTCGAACGGTAAAGGCGCGACGGAATTGGCGGCGCGCGCAAGTGCCTATGGCGAATTTTTTGAGCGTCTTGGCACCCATTATTTCTGGACGCATTTTTATTTGGGCGAGGATCGCGCCAATCGTCCATTCGTTCATTATCCGCAAGAGCGTTGGTTCAAGCCGTTGGCAAATGGCAAATGGCCGAAGAAATTGCTGAATGTTGAGTTGCAGGCTTTCTACAATCCCGAGGGTGAAATTGATGGCGATGTCATCGTGGACCTGAATTCGGGCAATACGGCGCGCGGCATTTGCGCGCTGCCTTACAAACGTTTGAAAGATGATGCCGAAACGTTCATCCCGGTAAATATCATTGGCAATTTGTACGTTAGCAACGGAATGGCCGCAGGCAATACGCTGATGGAGGCGCGTACACAGGCGTTGTCAGAAATTTTTGAGCGGCGCGTGAAGTACCGCATTATTAGCGAGGGACTATGTCTGCCTGAAGTGCCGGATGATGTGATTTCGCGCTTTCCGAATATACGCGCCGGCATTGATGGATTGCGCAAGGCCGGGTTCGGGATTCTGGTGAGGGATGCATCGCTTGGCGGCAAATATCCGGTGATGAACGTGACACTGGTTCACCCCAAGGATCAGGGTGTTTTCTCCAGCTACGGGGCGCATCCGCGGTTTGAGATTGCCCTGGAACGGGCGATGACGGAGCTGCTGCAAGGTCGAGCGTTGGATTCCCTGGAAGGTTTTCCGGAGCCCGGATTTGATATGGAGGAAATCAATGCCGTCAACAATCTGGAAATTCACTTTGTCGATTCCAGCGGCGTGATCAGTTGGAATTTCATGCGCGATACGCCCGATTTTCCATTTGCCGACTGGAATTTCAGTACCACCACCGCCGAGGATTATCAATGGCTGGTGGATTGTATTCACGGCGAAGGTAACGATATTTATGTTGCCGATTTTAGCGAGCAGGGCGCTTATAGTTGCCGCATTTTAGTCCCCGGCATGTCGGAGATCTATCCGGTGGAAGATCTGGAATGGGAAAATAACAGTGTCGGTAATTCTCTCCGGCCACAATTGATTCGCCTGCTTGATTTGTCCGATATTGAGTGCGCAGAACTGCTGGTCGATTTGCAAACGATCAACATGGGGGATGATCGTCCACTTTGGGAAATTTTGGGACTCGCCATCCCTGACAATACGCCCTGGAAACAACTCCGCATCGGCGAATTAAAAACGCTTTTGGCACTTGCGGCGGGAGATAAAGAAGCGGTGTTGGAAGGCTGCGACTGGATTCACCATTTCGCCGATCTGGCTGTGGGGCGTCGTTTGGTTTACCGCTGTATTGAAAGCATGCTTAATGTTGATGACGTTAACGACTATCGACGCTCAATGCTGCTGCTTTATGGCGCTGCGACGGTGCAACAAGCCGATGCGCTGATCAACCGCAGCGAGCGATTTTTTGGACTTGAAAATCTGGGCAAAAACTACGAAGGCAGCGCGATGCATCAAACCTTGTTGGCGGCGTATGATAAGTTGTCGGCGGTTGATCGTTAGTATTTGATTGTTCGCGGCGTATTGTTCACAACACACGATGCGGAACTCCAGCGTATTTTCGCCGCCCACCTGAATGCAAATCATATTCATATTCATATTTTTCGAAGGATTCCGATGAAACGCCTAACTGCAAAAGATTTTGATCCCGAAGTCATGCAGCTTTTTGACCAATATGTACACGGCGTGATTGATCGTCGTGGGTTTTTATCGGGCGCAACCAAATACGCGGTGGGCGGCGTTTCGGCGACGATGCTGCTTGATCTGTTGAGCCCGAAATTTGCCGACGCGCAGCAGATCAAAAAAGACGATCCGCGTATTACGGCGAAATTTGTGGAGTATGACTCGCCCGAGGGCACCGGCAAAGTACGCGGCTATCTGGTGATGCCCGCCAAGGTCACCGGCAAGCTGCCGGCGGTGTTGGTGGTACACGAAAATCGCGGCCTCAATCCGCATATAGAAGACGTCGCACGTCGCGTAGCGCTGGACAATTTCATTGCGTTTGCGCCCGATGCGTTGACCACGCTGGGCGGCTACCCGGGCGATGAGGATAAGGGGCGCGAGCTGTTCTCAAAGCTGGACCCGGCCAAAGCGCGGATGGATTTTGTCGCTGCTGTTGGATTTGTGAAAAAGCTCCCGGAATGTACTGGCAAGGTTGGCGTGGTCGGGTTTTGCTATGGCGGTGGCATTGCCAATTTTCTCGCGACACAACTGCCTGATCTGGGGGGCGCGGTGCCGTATTATGGTGCGCAACCGAAGGCCGAGGATGTCGTCAAGATCAAAGCCCCGTTGCTGGTGCAGTACGCGGGCAAGGATGAGCGCATCAACGCCGGCTGGCCCGCCTACGAGACCGCCCTGAAAGCGGCAAACGTGAAATATGAAATGTTCACCTACGCCAACACCGAGCATGGGTTTAATAACGACACGACGCCTCGCTTCGACGCGGCGGCTGCGAAGCTGTCATGGGGGCGAACGATGGATTTTTTCAATAAAAACTTGCGCGCTTAAATTGTGGCGTTTGCGGCAATTGGATGCAGGTGATTGTTAACGCTAGTGGATTACGAAGATCAAGCCAGCATCATTTTTCAGCCGGATGATTAGAGCGCTATGCGCTCGCCAGCAGGGCACTGTCACGCAGCGCAATAACGGATTTCATCTCAGCTAGAAACGGCTGCGGCCCAAACGCGCGAACCATTTGTTTGCCCGTGAATTTTCCGTTGCGAGATGCTTCCTGCTCAGTGTAAATAAGCGGTCGGAATGAATCTTTAGAATATTCCATCAGCCACTTCAGGGCTTTGTGTGGTATTCGCGCGCCGACGGGTAGCGCCAAATCAACCGGGAACGTGCGCCACTCGGCCCAGGCGGGCAACACCACGACCTTTGCTTCGTCAGGCCGCATCCAGTCCGGCAGATGGCTGTCGCCGCGCACCCACCCGCAGGCAAAATCGATACACGGATTCTGCGGCCGTGCCGGATAGTTTTTGCAGCCGCCGTCTCCCAAATGGGGGCATGCCTGGCCAGGATAGACGGGTTGGTCGAATACACTAATTCGCATCCAGCCTTCACAACAAGCGGTGCAAGGCTGGCAGGTGCGCGGCATTGCCGGATACAGTCTGATGGGTTGCGAGTTCATGGAATGGGAAAAAAGTTGAGAAACCGCAGCGACAGTGGCCCACAAAAACCAAAACTGAGGGCCGTAATGTGCGAAAAAAGTTGCGGTGAAACAGGACTAACGCATTTTTCATCCAGCGCTGAGCGCAATCTTTGGCAACCCCGGTTTATTGATCAGCGGTGCATTGATTATAGCGATGGCTGGCTGGTTGGTGGGGCTGCCAAAAACGCTAAATTCCTCTTTACAAGGCATCTATCATCATGAATTGTAAAAATTTTAAACACTAGCAGTGACGGACGCTGCAGGCTGAAAATGCTCCAGGATCGTTGCTGCCGCTTGATGTTGATTTGTGAAAAAAATAAATTTATTTGCGTTGAAATGTCGGTTTTCGGCAACGGTTCCCGTTTGAATAGGCAAGGAAGTAAAAAA
>JAYVYF010000466.1:0-1682 GCA_043784585.1 Burkholderiales bacterium | reverse complement strand
CTAACCGCCGAAAAGCTAAAGCTTCAGGAAAACTTTGATGCGATGAAAACCCAGCTGAACGAGCACCAAAGCCAGCTAAAAGTAGAAAAAGCGTCGCAGGCCGAATTAGCCAAGAATATGACGCAGTTGCAGGATGAAAACTCGAATTTGAAGGAGGATTTGGGATTTCTACGCAATATAATGTCATCAGGTAAAGTGACGGAGGGGCTTGCCATCAGTAATTTGAAAGTGGAGCCCGACGCACTGCCAAACGAATTTCGCTATCGTATGTTGGTAACGCAAGGCGGACAGCGTAAACTCGAGTTCAAGGGTAAAGTTCAGGTGATTGCGCGGATTCAGCAAGGCGCGCAACAAATAGCACTGAGCTTTCCCACCGATGCAGATTTGCGAGGGGCGGGTGGCGAACTCGATTTCCGATACTATCAAAAAATCGATGGTAGGTTTAAGATTCCAGAGGGCGCACAATTAAAAAACGTCCAGATACGCGTACTTGGTCTACCTGGTTTTGATGTCAAAAGCCAGCGCAGTATTAACCTATAAGGAGTTTTTATGTCTTGGGGAAAAACCAATAAACCAAGTCCGATTGATAGCTTGATCGGCGTTGGGTCCACCATTACCGGCGATATTGAATTCACAGGTGGCCTCAGAATTGACGGCCACGTCATCGGCGACATTCGATCGACGGGCGATAAACCGGGTACGCTGGTGCTGTCAGAAATGGCCAAAATCGAAGGTGAAATCGATGTTGATCATGTCGTGGTCAATGGCACAGTCGCGGGTACGGTCAGGGCCAAGGAGTATCTCGAACTCCTCCCCAAAGCGCGTGTCACGGGCGATGTGAGCTACAAAACAATAGAAATTCACGTTGGCGCAGTTATCATGGGGCGTATGATTCATGAAGGCGAACCGCGTTTTACGGACAAAGTAATCGAATTCAAGCAGGCCACGGGCAACTAGCCGCAGGGACAGCCCAACAAAACGATCCAACGAGAAGCAGCATTCTTAAGCCTCTTGACTGAAAACGAGCCACGCAACATTACCTTGATTTTCAGGGCTCCACCCGCAACTATTAAGCATTAATTTGGAGAACACCATGAACGATATGTCGATGATTCCACCGGCGCTCATCTTTACCGATAGCGCAGCAGACAAAGTGAAAGCTCTCATCGTTGAAGAAGGTAATGACGACCTTAAACTGCGCGTTTTCGTGACCGGCGGCGGCTGTTCTGGTTTGCAATATGGCTTCACGTTTGACGAGATCACTAACGAAGATGACACCATCATGCAAAAAAATGGGGTGAGCCTGCTGATCGATCCGATGAGCTACCAGTACCTAATCGGCGCGGAGATCGATTACAGTGAAGGCCTCGAAGGCGCACAGTTTGTGATTAAAAATCCCAACGCCAGCAGCACCTGCGGTTGCGGATCATCGTTTTCGGTATAGTCGGGACGTTAGTACCGACGATTCATTCGCTCATTTAAAAAAACGGAGGCTTTGGCCTCCGTTTTTTTTCGACATCGAATTCACTTTCATTTTGTATGACCTGTATCGATAAAAATTCGCTTCGATACGAATACAGTTTTATTCTGTCGTTGAATTTCTGTGTTTTAGCCTGCTTTTTAGCATTTCGTCTGAAATCCGTTTGCTTGAGGCCTAGCCCAAAATATATTTGTAACGCAAA
>JAYVYF010000465.1:0-4751 GCA_043784585.1 Burkholderiales bacterium | reverse complement strand
GGTGCCCGCGAGGCCGGGAATAGCCAGCGGCAGCGGCCCAAAGATGAAGCGGGTGATTGTTTTGGTGTTGCTCAAGCCGTCGAGCGTATAGCTCATGGTGCCCGCGTCGTTGCTGCTGAATTGCAGATTCATGCTACCGACTATGGAGACACTGATACCACCACTCCAAGGTGCTGTCGGCGTAGAGCCCCCTCGACTTTTGATTAAATTCCCACTGCAGCCCGCCGCGACGATCACGCATGAGACGGTATACCAAACCGCATTCCCGGCGGGATCGTAAACGTACATGGCGACAAATAATTTATCCGATTGTTGAGTGGCACTGACACCCCATCCCGATTCGCTGGCATTCCACCACAGACCTGTAAGAGGAGCGGTGGGCGCGGTATTGGATGTATCAATAGTGAACGAAGGCGCTTGTGCATTGGCGAAGTCTGAAACGCCAAGGTGGGCGATCAGCAGAAACATTGTAAACACCGTTACGAAAACACCATGCCTGAATTTATTGATAAGCATAATGTGCGCTCGCAGGACGTGCGGGCTTGTTCCACGCTACCCAAATTGATTCTGGCGCCAGGTCAACTTCGCGTTCAAGTTCCAGATAAGGTTTTGCACCTATTTGATGCGTTGAGTAAGACATAGCACTCCGTTTGTTTTAGCCGAATTATCATGATGTTTCAACATTGCTTAGTATCTTGCTCGGCTCGCCACTATCGCACACCTTCACGCAATTCGTACGATTCGCAACGCGTTGCACGACGAGTGCGCAATATAGCGTTCGTCCCGCATAATTGCCCGTATGGACTATCAAGCGATACTCGATCTCATCCACGAAAAAATAAAGCCGTTGATTGGCGATGGCAAAGTAGCGAGCTACATTCCCGAGCTGGCCAGTGTTTCGCCACACCATTTCGGCATGGCGATTGTCGATCTGCAGGGACGGGTTTTTTCAGTCGGCGATGCCGAAATTCAGTTCTCGATCCAATCGATTTCCAAATTATTCGGCCTCACTCTCGCATTTAATCTAATGGGCGATTTGATCTGGGAGCATGTGGGACGGGAGCCGTCGGGCAATCCGTTTAATTCGCTGGTACAGCTTGAGCGCGAACAAGGCAAGCCGCGCAATCCCTTCATCAATGCGGGGGCGCTGGTGGTCACCGACATGCTGTGTACGCATCACGCACACAGTCCATGCCATTCAGGTGATGCAAACTTCGCGCGCCGCGTACATGATCACGGTTCATCCCCCGTCACTCAGGCTGGCGATGCGCTGATGGAATTCATCCGCAAGCTCGCCAACAACGCGGCGATTCGCTACGACTCAAAGGTGGCCGCCTCTGAACGCCGCGCCGCGGATCGCAACGCGGCAATGGCCCATTTCATGAAAAGTTTTGGCAATTTAAGCAACAGCGTGGATGACATCCTCGATGCGTATTGCAAACATTGCGCGATCACCATGAGCTGCGTAGACCTTGCCCGCGCCGTCACTTTCTTGGCAAATCAAGGCATCATCCCCTGGACGGGTGAGCAGGTGCTGGACAAAAGCTCGACCAAAAGAATCAATGCCCTGATGCTCACCTGTGGCACCTATGACGCGGCGGGCGATTTTGCATTTCGCGTCGGACTCCCCGCGAAAAGCGGCGTCGGCGGCGGCATTGTGGCCTTGATACCCGGCGAATGCGGCATTTGCGTTTGGAGCCCGGCGCTGGAAGAGAGCGGCAATTCGCATGCCGGCTCGATCGCGCTGGAAATGCTGACCACCATATCAGGACGGTCTATTTTTTAGTCGCGCCACATTCTTAATCGTGCGACCTCCGCACGCGTCTGCAAAACCCGCTAGACGATCGCATCCGCCAGTCGGTCTCCCATGCGGCACAGCAAATCTGCGCGCAAATTCCGCAAGTCAGCTTCGGCTGCTGAATCGCGGCACCTGGCCGAATTGTGTACGCCTTGGCTATTGAGGGCCACTCCTAGCGGGATGCTGCGCGTCAAAACAATTTCAGCTTAACCATCATATTTGCGTCGTTTACTTTTTGTACAAAATCGGTCGCTGATTTTATGGTCCCCGCATGCTTGACCCGTGCCTCATCCCAGCTTCATCCACAAATTATTTCTGAAATAATCTTAACAAAATCGGCCCCGCAATCAACATCCACGCCGTGACCATCAACAATACCGCAAGCAATACTGCCGCGCTGCCCAGATCCTTGGCGCGGCCCGACAGCGGATGGCGTTCAGTCGACACGCGATCCACGGTCGCCTCAATCGCCGAATTCAGTAGCTCGACAATCAACATCAGCACCACCGTGGCGAGCAGGACAATTTTCTCGACCATCGTCACCGGCAAAAACCACACGCCCATGATCGCGGGAATCGCAATCACCAATTCCTGCCGAAACGCGGCCTCAAAGCGTACCGCGTGCGTGAGACCTTGCATCGAGTATTGGAACGCCTTCCCAATCCGCGCAACGCCACCAATACTCTTTAGGGCAGTGGCGGTAGATTCGTCGTTTTTTTTGGTTTCGAGAGACATGCGCGTTTCGCCGTTGAGGTTTGATTACAAATCAGCTGTCGCACTTTATCGCATAAAGACGACCTAAGCTATGGCGCGAGCTGCATGGCCTGTTGGAATAATTCCACGCCTAGTTCTCTGGGGTATCGAAAGCCGATGGATATAAGCGGGAATTCCGCGAGTCTCAGCCCCGCCCGCTCAAGCGACTTAAATTTTTTGTCAAAAAGCTCTTCCTCGAGACGCCACATCATGTAGTTCAGGGAAGTCACGATCGACATGCTCTGGGTGGGCCCGACCTGACACGCCCGCATCTGCTCCATCTCTTCGCGAATCTGCGTAAAAACGATAGAGTGCAACGAAACCCGTTTGACCGTGCGAAATGACCGATTCACGCAAACCACGTTGGATCATTCTGCCCACCAACGGCTGACGCGACCAATGCGCAATTGCTTCTGCCAAAATCTCCCTAGTTTCAAATGAGGGCATTTAGTGTTGTACCGACAAAATCCGGCAAGCCTCTGAATATCTGCGAGCGCAGGGGCGTATAAAAACCTTCCAGCAGCCCTCACGCGCGCCGCGCCCAATTACCTTCCGCTCGCTCAGCAAGCAAACCATCAAGCTCTCATCTCAGGCCCCAGCGCAATCCCCAACGGGCCTTATTTGAAAATAAGTCAATAAGAGCAGGATATTGGCGAGCTCTTCCCCAATCAGGGACACGGGGCTGGGAGAATTTCGTGCGGGGCAGGTATGGCAGCAGGCGTTTCGCGCATTCTGTGAAACGCACCCAGTGCTGGCCAAATCTTTCATTTAGCGATGCGATTTGTACGGTTGCGTGCGAAGCATTCTGTTCGCCAACACTAACTAGCACCTTGGTAATTCACGAATATTACCGGCTTTGTTGTGGCTGCCTATTTAATTTTTGTCGGAATTGCTGCCGAAAGCTTTTGTGATGATGCAACAAGGTAGATTCTTGCCTACATGTCGATACGCGCATTTCCTACGCGCGGCCATGACGTTTTCCACCAGAATTAAAGAATTCTGGAACATCCAACGCAGCATCATTCCCAATACTTTCAGCGCGGTTTTGCGACCAATTTTATAATCCACTCACCCTACTTTCCCGAAAGAAACCGATGCTATTTGATCCTCTCGTCACACCGTCGTTAAAATTAACCAACCGCATTGTCATGTGTCCCCTGACCCGCAGCCGCGCGGAAGAAGCCAACACGCCGAACGCGTTGATGGAGGAGTACTACGGTCAGCGTGCAACAGCGGGGCTGATCATCACCGAAGGAACGTCGCCATCGGCAAATGGGCTTGGCTATCCGCGTATTCCGGGTTTGTTTAACGATGCCCATGTGCAAGGCTGGAAACTCACGACCGATGCCGTGCATGCAAAAGGCGGCAAAATTTTTATACAGTTCATGCATTGTGGTCGCGTCGCGGCGGCAGCTAACTTGCCGGCGGGCGCAGAAGTGTTGGGCCCGACCGACGTCGTGTGTCCGGGCGAAATGTATACCGATAGCCTGGGCATGCAGCCGCACAGCAAGCCACGCGCCATGACCGAGCAAGATATTGCGACAGCCGTGGAAGAATTTGCAGAAGCCGCGCGCCTTGCGATGAAAGCAGGATTTGATGGCGTTGAACTCCACGCGGCGAATGGCTATTTGATTGAACAGTTTCTGAACGCAAACGTGAACACGCGCACTGATGGCTACGGCGGAAGTGCGGCGGCGCGCAATCGTTTCGCGCTCGAAGTTGCACGTGCAACCGTTGCCGCGATTGGTGCTGCGCACGTTGGCATTCGCTTGTCACCGTATGGTGTGTTTAACGCGACCGGCCCGTTTGACGGGCTGGACGCGCAATACGTTGCACTCGCGCAGGAGCTTTCAGCACTGGGGCTCGTTTATATGCATGTACTTGATCACTCGGCCATGGGTGCGCCAGCCGTGCCCTCAGAGATTAAGGCCAAGCTCCGCACGGAATTCAAGGGCACATTCATTCTTGCTGGCGGATTCGACCGCGTTACGGCCGAAGTAGCATTGAAAGCTAAGGAAGCAGACCTCATTGCATTCGGCAGACCCTATGTGTCGAATCCGGATTTGGTCGCGCGCATGAAGGCAAATGTGCCACTCACAAAGCCCGATGACAAAACTTTTTATACGCCCGGCGCAAAAGGCTACACCGACTATCCGACGCTGACACAAGAGGATTTATTGACAGAAAAAACTGCTTGATT
>JAYVYF010000464.1:0-5218 GCA_043784585.1 Burkholderiales bacterium | reverse complement strand
CACCCTGATTGGGCTGGAGCGCTTGGGCCCCACCTATCGCGGACGAACTGAATTTTCAACAGCGGCACCGCTATCAGGCAACACGCTTCAGGGAAACCTGCTACTGCAGGGGCTGGCCGACAGCGATCTGGATTGGCGTTCGTTTCAGATCATGCTGCAGGCCCTGCGCGATCAGGGCGTTCAAGACATCCGCGGCAATCTTGTCATCGACCGGACGATGTTCCAACCGCCGCGCACAGATTTGGGTGCCCCGCCGTTCGACGACGGCCCCGAATTTCGCTACAACGTCATTCCTGACTCGCTGCTGCTCAATATGAATCTGGGTCAGTTTGATATAGCCAGCGACGACAAATCGACGTCCGTGCGGATGACACCAATGCTGGACGGCGTGACCGTGGTTGCCGATATGGCGTTGATCGAGACTGGCTGTGCAAATTGGGACGATGGCTGGAAACCACCGACGCTCACTCGGCACAATGACGGCGGCGTACAGATTCACCTTAACGGCACGTTCCCTAAAAATTGCACCGCGAGTACCGAGCTAAATATGCTGGATAAAAACGAATTTGTGGAGCGCCTGTTTCGGTCGCTGTGGCGCACGCTGGGTGGATCCTTTAGCGGTCACGTGATTGAATCGTCAGACATCCAAACCGCTACACGGGTGCTGGCAACGCATCGATCACACCCGCTGGCGGAAGTAATTCGCGACATCAACAAACCATCCGACAATGCATTGGCGCGGCTGCTTTATCTGACGCTGGGCGCACGGCTTGGCCGCATGCCGACGCTCGACGCAAACACGCTCAATCGCGTCGGCACTCTAGCCAATGCCGAGCAGGAAATTCGCGCTTGGTTTGCCGAGCATAAAATTGACGACATTGGATTGGTGCTGGATAACGGTTCGGGTTTATCGCGCTCTGAACGGATAACGCCCTCGCAGATGACGGCGTTGCTGATGGCGGGTGTACGCAGCAATTGGGCGCCCGAATTTTTGGCCAGCTTGCCAATTGCGGGATTGGACGGCACCATGCGCCGACGCTTGCGTGATAGCGCTGTGGCGCAACGCGCCCGGCTTAAAACGGGCACCTTAAAAAACGTGGTGGCGTTGGCAGGCTATGTGCCAGATGGCAATAATGAGCTATGCGTCGTAGCCGCATTTATCAACCATCCGCTGGCGGGGAGCAGCGTCGCCGAGCCGATTCTGGATGCCCTGATTGACTGGGTTTCAAAATCAAAAACCGAATCAACTTGGGCGCTGCCCTTGTCTGCCTATGCAGGTGGCTAGCACGGTAGGCAGCAAGATCAATATTGCCCTACAGAATCCGAATATAAGTGGCGCGGACTTGATCGCGATCTCCGCAGTCAAAATGCCACCACTCGCTGCTAATACCTTGCCAACCACCAGCCCGCATCGCGTCGCGCAGCAACTGCCGATTGGCGATTTGAAAAGGCGTTAATTGTCCGCTCGCCAAGAACTCGTTTTCAAGCGCGGGGTGAGATCGCTCGGTGAGATCGTCGAACGGCGTGCCCATGTCGAGTTCGCGCCCCGCGTGATCAACGAGGGTGATGTCCACAGCCATGCCAAATGAATGGATCGAACCACGCACTGGATTGGCTAAATAGCTCAGCAGATCAGTGCACTGCAATGATGCCCAAAGCTGCTCCTGCACTCGCTGCGGACGCAATGCGTCCAGCACCAGCATGGATAAATCCGGACGCTTTGTTCTTAGCCAGCCGATAGAAGCCTCAAGCGCGCTCGCGGCATGGCAATGCAGCCAGCCGCAATCCAGCGGCGAGTAAAGATCACGGCCGACAAAGTTATTCAGACTCTGGTATCGAAGCTCAACCACGATGCCAACAATGCTGGATAGCCGGCGGAAATGTGGTTGGCTGGCGATGTCTTCACAAGCAAGCGTGGCAAGCGGTGCCATAGGGAGCGCAGATGTCGGATTAGAAATGTTCATCATGCCATTATGAAATTTATAAACTCTATAGCTGGAGCCGGTCTCGTTGCACAAATGGCTCGAAATGCTCATCAAAAAGCACGCTTATATCTATCCAGTCTACGAAAATATTCCCCGCTCGGCACATTTACGTTGATGTCTTCCATCGCCAAAAGCAGATCCTTCCCCATAAGGCGCTCGCGATAACAAACCTTGGTGGCATCTCGCCAACAGCAAAAATCACATTATTGACATGATTGCGTTCGCCGATACGCACTTGATCGGTTAGTATTCTCTCATTGAAAAAACCGTACTCAGGAATTGAGCAAAAAATGTCGATGCAAGCCAAACAACCTAAATATGTCATCAGTGGCGGACAGCCGGTCAGCGGACGAATCAAGGGGCTGGGGGCGAAGAATTTTGCGACCAAAGCCATGGTGGCGGCTTTACTGGCAGAGGGCCAGACCAAACTGCTCAACACGCCGCGCATTGGCGACGTTGAAATCACCTGCGAAATGATCGCGGCCTCGGGTGCCAAGCTTAGCTGGAATGATCAATCAGACATCACCATTGACGCCACCGGGCTCGCCTCGGCCAAGGTGCCGATCCCGGATAGTGGTTCAAATCGGATCCCGATTCTGTTATTAGGTGTGTTACTGCACCGCTTGGGGGAGGCGCATGTGCCGGTCGTTTCAGGTTGCAACATCGGTGCGCGACCGGTCGATTTTCATCTGGACGCCGCCAAAATGTTCGGTGCGGAAATCACCGTGAGCGACGATGGTTATCGCGCCACGCGTCGCGGGCCGCTCAAGGCCTGCCACTATAAACTGCCCTATCCCAGCGTGGGCGCGACAGAAAGCTGTTTATTTCTGGGCGTGCTGGCCGAGGGCACCAGCATCATTGAAAACGTCGCCACCGAACCTGAAATCATCGCGCTCATTACCATGCTCAACACCATGGGCGCACGTGTTCAGCTAATGCCGAACCGCGAGCTGATAATTGAGGGCGTTGACAAACTTTATGGCACCACCTTTGAAGTGCTGGGCGACCGCATTGAAGCCGCATCATGGGCAGCGCTGGCCGCGGCAACAGATGGTGAAATCATTGTTGACGGCATTGACCCCTCAACGCTGATTAATTTTTTTGGTCCGTTCAATAGTGTGGGCGGCGGCGTGTCGATTGAAGGGGCAAAATCAATCCGTTTTTTCCGCCGCCACAAATTAAAAAGCACCGTGCTCGAAACCGATGTGTTTCCAGGTTTTGCGACCGATTGGCAACAGCCGTTTGCGGTCATGCTCACGCAGGCCACCGGCACTTCGATTATTCATGAAACCGTTTACGAGCGGCGTTTCGACTATTTGAACGCGCTCTCTGCATTAGGCGCCAAGACCCAGATTGAAACGCATTGTCTCGGCTCAGTCGCGTGTCGGTTCCGTGGCCGCGATTTCCCGCATAGCGCGATTATTCAGGGCCCAACTCCACTGCATTCGGATGGTTTAACGTTGAATGTGCCTGATCTTCGCGCCGGCCTTGCCTATGTGATGGCGGCGGCATTAGCTTCAGGCAAAACATCAATTACATCAATTAACCGAATTGAACGCGGTTATGGAGATTTGATCGAGCGAACGCGCGGATTGTCGTTAACGTTGGCGAGAATCGATTAGGAGTTTAGTGCAGGGACTGCGTAATTATTTAACCGAAACCGAGCGTTGAATATAAGCCATGATGCGTTCGGTATAACAATAATCAGGGCTGCTAAATCCAGCCAGCGCGTCGAGCACATAACATTGAGTTTTCAGCGTCGTCACCAATGTGGGGTTGGCGCTAAATTGTGCCGATAAAATTGCAAATTCAGCGGATGAAATTTCATCATCCAGCAATGCGGATATTCCCATGTTTTCGCTCATTTCATCACCCATTTCTTGCCTTATCTTTTCGACGATCTCTGCACTTATCTCTGTGCAGCCGTTATTGTTTTCGTCCGCGCTCATTCGAGCCGCCCGCGGATGGTTGAATCGAGCATGAAATTAATATCATTGGCGACACTTTCGCGCGCTCTGAAAATAAGCGAACGCACCGTATTGAGCGGCACGCTAAGCTTTGCGGCGATCTCCACATAGCTCAAGCCCTCCATTTCGCGAAGTACTAATGCCTCGCGCATTTGCGGAGGCAAATCACTTACGGCAAGCTGAATCCGCGCCAAAAGTTGTTGGGTAGCAACTTCTTCTTCCGGGCTGCTGGCAGTACGTTCATGCGCCCCGCCACCGATGAGTGATGCCTCACCGGACCCAAATTCTTCTGTCAACGCGTCGAGCGAAACCGCATTGTCTGCTCGGCCATGGCCGTCCCGATGATAGGAAGTAGCGGTGTTTCGGGCAATCGCATACAGCCATGTTGAAAATGCGCTTTCAAAACGAAAATTTGGCAAGCCGCGGTAGGCCCGCAAAAAAGTTTCCTGGGTCAGCTCTTCAGCCACGCCTTCATTGCGCACCATGGCGTTAATCGCCGCAGCAATACGACGTTGATACTTAACGACTAAAATCTCGAAGGCTTTTAAATCACCCGTACAAAAGCGACGAATCAGAAGATCATCAACTTTGGCCTGTTCCGAGGATGCAGGGGTACGGGTTTTTCTCTCGTCGGCACCGACAGACGGAGGCGTTTCAGCAATTCGCGTTTTCATGACTCTCGATTTTACAGGCGAGCGAGATGAATGTGCAAACATATTGACTATTGCCGCGGGTAAATCCGAAATGACGGTGTCGAGCGATTTCAAACCAAGCAATCCTTAGTTAAACTTTTTTCAACTCAACCCACGCGGTACACCAGCCTTCAGGGCTGATACCGGTATCGCCTGCCATCAACTTGCAGCCGCCGTTTTCTTTGGCGGTTTTACCAGCCACAAACTGCATACAGTTCGAGCACTTATGACCATCCTTCGGCTTTTCCTGGTAGCCCAAAGCAGCGCGCAAAGGGCTGGGTGCAGCGAATGATATTTTTGAGATTGACAAAAGTGGAATGCCCGCTAGCGCAAGCGACATCTTCTTCAAAGCGGTACGGCGGTTTTGCACATTCAGATCGTTCATTAGGTATCTCCTCAGGTAACGTTAAAATGATTCATTGCCGGTATGACGGCGCATGAATTAAAAAGTTGCATGCATATAATACGAGAAGGCTAAGGCCGCATCAGACTTGCCATCCCAGCCTAAACGTCTTCAAACCCCAGCAAATGCTAGGACGTGTATCGGAGTAGGATGAAAATCCTAGCGTGGCGG
>JAYVYF010000463.1:0-8507 GCA_043784585.1 Burkholderiales bacterium | reverse complement strand
CCGCCGATAGAAACATGCCCACGCAACCCCTCCCCAACATCTCCGGCGAAACGCTCGAATCAGGCCTGATCGAAGCGGGCAATCCGCTGGAATGGTATTGGAAATTTTCGCAGGCAAGTGATTTTGAATCTGACCCTGCCCAGCTGGTGGTGTTGCAGCATCTGGATCGGTTGTATGGCGATTTGGAAAAGTATCGGCAATATCGCCAGGGCCCGGTCAATCGACTCGTGACCAATTTTGGTGGCGGCAAAAAGCCACCGCGCGGTCTTTATATCTGGGGTAGCGTTGGGCGCGGTAAATCGCTGATGATGGATGCGTTTTACAACGTCTGTACACTCAAGCGAAAACGTCGTGTACATTTTCATGAGTTCATGCGCGAATTGCATGGCGAGCTGCAAAAGCACGCTGGCGAAACCGATCCGCTCGATGCTATCTCAACGACGATTTCGCATCAATTGCGACTACTGTGCTTCGATGAATTCCACGTCAGCGATATTGCAGACGCGATGATCCTGGGCCGCTTGCTGGAGCTGCTGACCGACAAAGGCGTGGTGTTGGTGATGACCTCCAACTATCCGCCCGATGATTTGTATCCGAATGGATTGCAGCGCTCACGTTTTTTGCCGGCAATTGAAATCATGAAGCGCGAGTTGGAAGTTATTGAGATTGCCGGCGCGCGCGATCACCGGCGGCGCATTCTGGAATCGATGTCGGTCTATCATTCACCTTTGTCACTGGCTGGAGAGCAAGCGCTGGCGCGGGCCTTCGAGGCCATGTCGCGCGCAAGCTTTATGAGTGGTGGCACCATCTCCATCGGTGGTCGTGAAATGGCGTATGTGCGAAGAGCGAAGGGTGTGATCTGGTTTGAGTTCGATGAGCTGTGCATGAAGCCACGTTCGCAGATCGATTATTTGGCGCTTGCGAATCAATATCACACGGTGCTGATTTCAAATATCCCACAGCTCCATGCCAAGTATCGCGCGGACGTGGTGCGGCGATTTACCTGGTTGGTGGACGTGTTTTATGACCAGCGCGTCAAACTGATTTGCAGCGCGGAAGTGGAGCCTGAATTATTGGTGGTGGATGATCGCGTAACGAGTGTGAAGTTATTAAAGGCGGCAAAATCCAATGCTGATGCGGGCGATGCAACGCACATGGTGTCGGCAGAATTTGGCCGCACAGCATCACGTTTGCGAGAGATGCAATCGCGCGAATACTTTTCGCGCAAACATGCATCGGCGGATAATCCGGCGGTCATGAAGATCGGTTAGAAGTTTACCGTTACCTGTGGTGTGTCCCTTCCCTTCTCCGGCACAGCCAATGGTGCCTCCAGCGACCTCCGGGGAAAGATAATTTTTACGTTTGACTGAAAGAAAATATGTCTACATTCCGCGGTTTGTTGCTCTCAAAATCGGATGCTGCTGACGGTGCTAAATTCAGCGCGAACGTCACTGATATTCCACTCGCTGATCTGCCTGCTGATGGTGATGTTGTCGTGCGCATTGAATATTCCACGCTCAATTACAAAGACGGTTTAGCGATCGCGAATAAATCGCCGGTGGTGCGCAAATGGCCGATGGTGGCGGGAATTGACGGCGCCGGCATGGTCGAATCGAGCACGCACCCCGCTTGGAAAGCCGGTGATAAAGTCATTTTGAACGGCTGGGGTGTGGGTGAAAATCACTGGGGGTGTTTAGCTCAGCGCGCGAAGCTCAAAGGCGATTGGCTGGTGCGTTTGCCCGACGCATTCACCACCCAGCAGGCGATGGCAATTGGCACCGCGGGCTACACGGCGATGCTGTGTTGTTTGGCGCTGGAACGCCATGGCGTAAATAAATCGCAAGGCGAAATTTTGGTCACCGGCGCATCGGGCGGCGTAGGCAGCGTGGCGATTGCGATTTTGTCGTCGTGGGGCTACGAAGTCGTGGTCTCGACTGGAAAACTAAATGAGACCGATTATCTGAAATCGCTGGGTGCAAAAGAAGTGATTGATCGCGCCACGCTTTCCACGGTGGGCAAACCGCTGCAAAAAGAACGCTGGGCAGGCGTGGTCGATTCGGTCGGCTCTCACACTCTGGTCAATGCGGTAGCGCAGACCAAATACCGTGGCGTGGTGGCGGCCTGCGGGCTCGCCCAGGGCGCAGATTTCCCAGCCACCGTGATGCCGTTTATTTTGCGTGGTGTGGTGCTTGCGGGGGTTGATAGCGTGGTTCAACCGATGGTAACGCGCTTGGATGCATGGGCTCGACTGGCAAGTGATCTGGACCTGAAAAAACTGGACGCCATCACCACCACGATCAAACTCGCGGACGCAATTGCCGCCGCAGATGATGTATTGGCGGCAAAAATACGTGGGCGGCTGGTAGTGGATGTAAATCAATAATCGCGCCGTGCCCCGACATCAAAAGCGGCGACAACGATATTATTTACGGCGAGTTTGCCGGGCTTAGCGACCCCACATCCTTTTGACGCTTTATCCGTATAGCCTTAATGAGCGTTAAAATATAGCTCGATCGGCGTGTAATGGAACGATTTTGTGCTTTTACCATTAGATAAAAAAACTTTTGTTGGGAAACGCCATGAACACTGACGCAGACAAATCCGGATTACCGGTGCTAGATCTCGACCTTACCAGTTACTTTGCGTCTCTTGAGCCAATCGCGCCTTCAAGCGTAGTGGACGTCACCACGCCCCAGCAGGAACTGAAATTAAGTGAGGAAGCCGTGATTGGAGAATCCAAACTCACCAGCAATGGTTTTTTTGTGCGTATCAATGAAGCCGCACCGCGCCGTAAGCCCCGTAACACACCGCCCGTTATTCTTGTCATTGAAGATGACGACACCACCGCAGCGGTCATCGTCGGCGCGCTTGAGGCAAACCAATACCATGTCACCCGCGCCGCAAATCGCCAACAAATTGTTGACGGAATGAAGATGTCGCCTGATCTGGTATTGCTGGATGTGATGCTACCGGATGCAAATGGCTTCGATGTGCTCGCCCGTATGCGAGGGGCCCGTGATTTTGCCGATACTCCCGTGTTGATGCTGACCAGCCTGGGCGCGCTGGATGACATACTGAAAGGCCTTAGGCTGGGCGCGAACGGCTATCTCACCAAGCCCGCCAAATCAAAGGCGCTGCTCAATGCCATCAAGCAAGTGCTGTCATAGTTCGCGATTAATCTGGATTCCTACCCGCCAGTTCTTATCCACGCTCGGACCGTATTTCAATAGTTAGTTTCACCACTTTATATCCACCCCGTTTACGCGAGGCTAATCGATGGGCGCTTACCAGGATTTTTACGATCGGTCATTCACTCACCGCGATGACTTCTGGACGCAGCAAGCGGCGCGTATAGATTGGGTAAAGCCGTTTAGCAGCGTTTGCGACTTTTCAAATCCACCGTTCGCAAAATGGTTTGTGGGGGGTGAGACCAATCTTTGCTATAACGCGGTGGATCGTCATTTGGCAACCCGCGCTGATCAAAATGCGCTGACGTGGATTTCGTCCGAAGTCGAGCAAACCCGCACCTTCACCTACCGCGAATTATTTGTTGAGGTTAACCGGTTTGCGGCGATTTTAAAGTCGCTCGGGGTGGCTAAAGGCGATCGAGTGTTGATTTACATGCCGATGATTCCTGAAGCTGTATTTGCGATGCTTGCCACGGTTCGGATCGGCGCAATTCATTCCGTGGTGTTTGGTGGATTCGCAGCAGCATCGCTGGCGGCGCGCATAGATGATGCCGAGCCTAAGGTGCTAATTACGGCCGATGCTGGCTCTCGCGCCGGCAAAATAATTCCGCTAAAACCGTTGACTGACGAATCTCTCAAGCTCGCTCAGCATCCGCCGAAACATGTGGTCATAGTGAATCGTGGTCTGGATAAGGAGATGGAAACACTGCCCGGTCGTGATATGGATTACCTCGCCTTATGTCACCGGCACAACAACGAAATCGTGCCTTGCGAATGGGTGGATTCATCGCACCCAAGCTACATTTTGTATACCAGCGGTACGACTGGCAAACCCAAAGGCGTGCAACGCGATACCGGCGGCTATGCGGTCGCGCTGGCGGCATCCATGCCAAATATTTTTGACATGAAGGCAAACGCGCCCGGTGAAACGTTTTTTTGTACGTCCGATATTGGCTGGGTCGTCGGCCACTCCTACATCATTTATGCGCCGCTGATAAACGGTTCAAACACGATCATGTATGACGGCCTGCCGATTCGACCGGATGCGGGTATCTGGTGGAAAATTGTTGAGGATTACAAGGTCTCGGTGATGTCTTCCTCGCCAACCGCGATTCGTGTATTGAAAAAACAAGATCCGGCGTGGCTGAAAAAATTTGATGTATCGAGCCTGCGCTATTTGTTTTTGGCCGGTGAGCCGCTCGATCAGCCGACCAGTGACTGGATCGAAAAAGGGCTTGGTGTAAAAGTTATTGATAACTACTGGCAGACCGAAAGTGGCTGGCCTATTTTATCGGCCGAGCCGGGTATCGAAGTCACGCCGCGCAAGCTCGGTTCGCCGAGTTTTGCCAACTATGGCTACAAGATAAAATTGAAACATGAAGAAACCGGTGCGTCGGTGGGTGCAAATGAAAAAGGCGTTCTGTGCATCGAAGCGCCGCTGCCGCCGGGCTGCATGAGCACCATCTGGCGCGACGATGCGCGTTTTGTCAAAACCTATTTCGCAAGCTTCAAGGATGAACAGGTTTACACCACGTTTGACTGGGCGATACGCGATGAAGATGGTTACTATTTCATCATGGGTCGCACCGATGATGTCATCAATGTCGCTGGACATCGCCTCGGCACGCGCGAAATTGAAGAGGCGATTCAAGCGCATAGCAATATCGCCGAGGTGGCAGTGGTGGGCGTGGCCGATATGCTAAAGGGCCAGGTGCCGATTGCCTTCGCGGTGGTGAAAGATCAATCCAGAGTCGCCACATCTGAGCTGGCGGCTGCGCACGAAAAGGAAGTGATGGCGACGGTGGATAAACAGCTCGGTGCGATCGCGCGGCCGTCGCGCGTGCATTTTGTAACCTTGTTGCCAAAAACACGTTCCGGTAAATTACTGCGCCGATCAATCCAAGCGCTCTGCGAAAAACGTGATCCGGGCGATCTGACCACGATTGAAGATCCGCTGGCCTTAGAGCAGGTGAGGGCGGCAGTAGGTTAAATCCATAAATAGGCTATTTGATAAAATCATATGCCCTGAAAGTAAATATTGGCGCGCATCTTGAGGCATACCAAGCCAGAACGCTCGCCGATATTAGGCTTTGAGGCATAGTGCCTGAGGATGCCCGCCTGAAATAGCGTTTTAACATAGCGTGGCATGAAAAGCGTCCTATGAAAAATGATGTGAACGACACTCATTATCTGGTCCCCGATTTACTCGCGCCCGAATTAAAACTCGTCTTTTGCGGCACGGCACCGTCGCGTGCATCGGTGGCTGCCGCTGCGTATTACGCCAAGCCCGGCAATCGGTTTTGGCCTAGCCTGCATACGGTTGGCATCACGCCGCACCGCTATGCGCCGCAGGATTACCCGCAATTACTTACGCTCGGCCTTGGTCTCACCGACCTCTGCAAAATTCATTCAGGCGTCGATGCTGACCTGCCTGATGATGCATTTGACTGTGCCGCGTTTGAGCAAAAAATGCAGCAACACCGTCCGCGGATGATTGCCTTCACCAGCAAAAACGCGGCGCAATCGTACCTGCAAAAAGCGGTTTTTTACGGTGAGCAATCGATTCGGTTAGGCACGTCGAGATTATTTGTGTTGCCATCGCCCTCTGGTCTGGCGACGCGCTTTTTTGATATTAAAGTCTGGCACGTACTGGCGGATGAATATAAGCGACTTTGATTTTCGGTCGTGGTCTTAATCAGGCTCACGCCAGCGTACTCGGCGATAATAACGTCATGAACAACCCTCAAGCAGAGAAGAAAGCCATCCGAATTCAGGCGATCGCCGCACGCGATGCGATGCCGTTAGATCAGCGTGCGGCGGCCTCGTCACGTGTGTGTGAATCGATTATTACCTCGACGCCCTACCAAAACGCCAAGACCGTGTTGGCCTACGCGAGTTTCGGGAGTGAGCTGGATACGGCTACTCTGCTTGAACGAATGTTGGCGGACAAAAAAAATCTGGTCATGCCGCGCGTGGATGAGGCGTCGCAGCGTTTACAGCTACATCGCGTTCGTCGGCTCGATGAGCTGGTCGCTGGCGTGTGGGGCATTCGCGAACCGAGCGCCACATTAGAAATCGTACTTCCCAACGCGATAGAGTTGATCATCGTGCCCGGCGTGGCGTTCGACCGCGCGGGCTATCGTATTGGCTATGGCAAAGGCTTTTACGATAAACTGTTATCTGCTGCAAACCCAGCGTCCACGCGCCTTTCAGCCGCATTTGAGTGTCAGATTATCGACGCAGTACCCAACGAGGCGCATGATCAACGCGTCGACATTATCATTACTCCCACCCAGAAAATACTAATCTCCCATGACCGCAAAAATTATTGATGGCAAAGTAATCTCCGACATTTTTCGTGCTGAATACAAGGTGCGCGTGGATCGGCTGATCGAGCAAGGTATTCGGCCTGGTCTGGCCGTCATCATTGTGGGCGACGATGCGGCGTCGCAGGTTTATGTGCGCAACAAGGCCAAGGCCTGTGAAGCGATTGGCATGCATTCGGAAGTTCATGCGCTGCCCGCGGATACCTCGCAGGATGAGTTACTTGTTTGGGTAAATAAGCTCAACGACAACGCCGCGATTCACGGCATTCTGGTACAGCTACCGTTGCCCAAACACATGGATGATCGGGCCGTGATTGAAGCGATTCACCCGATGAAAGATGTGGATGGATTTCACTATGCCAACATGGGCGCGCTGGTGATTGACGAAAGCTGGTTCCCGCCGTGCACGCCGTTTGGCGTGATGCAAATGCTGGCGCATGAAGGCGTTGAAATCGAAGGCAAACACGCGGTCGTGATTGGCCGCTCAAACATCGTCGGCAAGCCGCAGGCGATGCTGTTGCTCAAGGCTGGTGCGACGGTCACGGTGTGTCATTCCAAAACAAAAGACCTGAAAAAATTCACGCGTGATGCCGATATTCTCATTGCCGCTGTAGGCCGCGCGAATATGGTGACCGGCGATATGATCAAGCCCGGTGCGGTGGTGATGGACGTGGGCATCAACCGCTTTCCGTCGGGAAAATTGTGCGGTGACGTCGATTTTGAATCCGCAAAATTAGTGGCCTCGGCGATCACGCCGGTGCCCGGTGGCGTCGGACCGATGACGATTACGATGCTGCTCGGCAATACGCTGCGCGCTGCGGAACGTTTGGCAGGACTTGCAAAATCTGCCGGGTTTACGATGATGGCGTGAAAGCATGTTTGATTAAGTTGGGTCAAACGAATTCTTACGCTTCTCGCCGCTACTCCTTTCCACTCTGTGTTCACTCCTCAACGATAGTTATGCAGAGTGAACACATAACTATTGCTAATCTACTGCGAACGGCCGACCGTTGTAAACACCGGCTTCAGTTTGCCATCGACGCAAAGCAATACCGTTGCCGTAAATAGATTGAAGAATGCCGGGAACGCCAAATTGCCCCTGCTCCTCATTAACAACCGGGTCTCTGTTTAGGCGATGTGCTAACAGTGGATCGCCCATTTGCGCGGCAAGTGCTGCCCCACCAATCAGACTAGCGCCATCTTTTTGATATGGGGACACTGACAATGCATGCATGTAGCCCGCCAGCGCGGCTGATTGGGGATTTTCTTTTCCGATACGCTCCTCAAATAAGATTAATACCGCATATGCGGGCTTGGGAAAGCCAGGGCCGATATCATCGCTAATTTTTGCTTCTTGTATCGCCTCACCCACTCGTAATGCTGCCATCATTGCCTCTTTCAACGGTGCCTGGTGATAAGACTTGAAGTCGAGTGGCACGGGTTTTCCGCGGCTGGCTAATATTTCTTAAATGGTTAGATACCCGCGAGCCAATTTCCATTGCTAATCTTCAGGGGAAGAGAAATCAAGTAGCCCGTGGGTTAGATCGTTGATGTGTTTGAGATATTGTTGCTCATCAGGGTTATAAACCTTTAGTGCATCGGCAAAGTTCAGAGCAGGTGCTTGCGGCTTAACGCCTAGTTGAGTCGGCCATAATGAGCTCGTGGCCAGGGGAGTTAAAGCGGATCGCGTTGTAGGCGTTGCTTGCGCAGCGTCTGATTTTGGCGATGAGGCTACAGAAAGTGGATCTGCAACAGACGATATTGCAGTAGGTTTATGAAACCACCAGCAGATTGCCATTATCGTGACTGCGGCGGCCAGTAGTGTAGATCTTAAAATGCGCGACAAGCTTGACCAGATTTTCATAAAATTTTCATAAAAATTTGAGGGTGTAAGGAATTTTGTGTAGATTGATTTTTTGCTAGGCTCTATGCAACCCAAGGAGCTTACATGAAACGTAACAAAGCCTTAAATGACAACCTCATGGCAAACGAC
>JAYVYF010000462.1:0-1763 GCA_043784585.1 Burkholderiales bacterium | reverse complement strand
CCATCGTTCGAATTGAACAATGCATTGCTGTCACGCGCGGCGGTTTATGTATTGAAATCGTTGGATGATGACGCGCTGCACATTATGCTAAGAACGGCTCTGGGCGAGGTTCTTGACGGTGTTGATGTGCCTGATGCTACGACAAAACATCTGGTCGCGATGGCGGATGGAGATGGTCGGCGCTTGCTGAATTTAGTCGAGCAATTGGCAACGGCAGTCGAGAATAAAAAAATCACCCGCGTCGATGTGCCGTTTGTCGAAAGCGTTCTTGCGCGCGCGGCGAAGCGATTTGATAAAGGCGGTGATAATTTTTATGACCAGATCTCCGCACTGCATAAAAGCGTGCGCGGCTCCGACCCTGATGCGTCGCTTTATTGGTTTTGCCGTATGCTCGATGGCGGTGCCGATCCACGATATTTGGCGCGGCGCTTGATTCGGATGGCGACGGAGGATATTGGCTTGGCCGATCCACGTGCGCTCGATATGACGATGGCGGCGGCGGCTGTTTATGAGCGGCTCGGCTCGCCGGAAGGCGAATTGGCACTGGCGGAAGCGGTGATTTATTTGGCAGTCGCTGCAAAATCAAACGCGGTTTATGCAGCTTACAACGAAGTGCGCGCGTTTATCAAACAAGATGAATCGCGCCCCGTACCGATGCACATTCGCAACGCGCCGACCAAACTCATGAAAACGCTGGGCATGGGGGCTAATTATCGGTACGCGCATCGCGAGGAGGGTGCCTATGCGGCAGGTGAAACCTATTTGCCCGATGGCATCGAAAAGCCCAATTGGTATCGCCCCACGGATCGTGGCCTGGAAGCAAAAATTACAGAAAAACTTGCGCAATTGCGCGAGCTTGATTCAAAATACAAGAAATGAAAACGAATTTCAGATGTCGATTGCTTGTTCAATTCTGCAATCCCTCCAGCCGCTCCTCTCGGATCGTTCCCCTACGATCTCGTTAGCGCCGCCTGCGCCGCTGTCATGTCTGAGCGAAGGCGTGCGCTCAATCAATCTAAGGTTCCCCACTTTAGCGTTGTCATTCCGAGCGGTCTTTTGCGAGGAATCTGCTGTTGAACTTGCATAATTGTCATCGCATACAAAGCAGATTCTTCGTCGCCTAAGCCCGCGACTACGGCATAGGCGCTCGTCAAAATGACAGTTTTAGACGGTGGGGATAATTAAAATTTTCGAATTGAAAAACAGGAAATTACCATGCTAGATATTCAACAACTCCGCAAAGATCTACCCACTGCCGTCGCAGGGCTCGTACGGCGCAATGTCGACTTCGACGAAGCACAATTTCGGGGCCACGAAGACGGTAGAAGAGAGCTGCAGCAAAAGGTCGAAAACGCACAAGCTGAGCGAAATCGCTTGTCTAAAGAAATTGGTATTTTGAAACAAAAAGGCGAGGATGCCTCAGCGCTCATGTCCGATGTAAACCGTGCTAATACAATTTTGCAATTTTCGGAGCGCTATCTTAAAGACGCTCAAGTTGAACTTGATAAATTCCTGCGCCAAATTCCCAACATCCCCCGCCCCGAAGTGCCCGCTGGAAAATCAGAGCTCGACAACGTGGAAGTACGCAAATGGGGCACGCCAAAAACATTCGATTTCACCGTGAAAGATCATGTGGATATTGGTGAAGCGCTCGGCGGTATCGATTTCGACACGGCAGCAAAGCTAAGCGGGGCGCGGTTCTCGGTGCTGCGGGGTGGTGTCGCTCGGTTACATCGGGCATTGGCGCAATTTATGTTGAATAC
>JAYVYF010000461.1:0-7567 GCA_043784585.1 Burkholderiales bacterium | reverse complement strand
GAATACGCGCACACGCTGCTGCTGACGGATGTTCTCGCCAATGCGACATCCGGCCGCTTGCAAAAGGCGCTGGTGAAAACAAAAAAAGCGACGAGTGTGTCAAGTCAGAACTTCGAAAATCGTGATCCTTCAGCAATGCTAGTGTGGGCGGAATTACGCAAAGAGCAATCGCGGGCGGAGGCGAAACAAATTTTTTTGAGTACTGTGGATGGCTTTGCAGCCGCGCCGGTCACAGCGGAAGAGGTCGCACGCGCCAAAGCGGCGGCCTTGAAAAATTTTGAGCTGACCATGAATTCTTCCGAGCGGCTCGGTGTGCAATTGTCCGAGGCCATTGGTGCGGGCGATTGGCAGTTGTTTTTCCTGAATCGTGATCAAATTCGCAATGCAACGGCGACCGACATACAAGCCGCCGCACTGAAGTATTTGAAGCCGAGCAACCGCACGCTGGGTGAGTTTGTGCCGAACGCCAAGCCAGACCGAACCGAGGTGCCGGTTGTGGCCGACGTTAGTGCCGTACTCAAAAACTTTAAAGGCGATGCGCCCATTGCGCCAGGCGAAGCGTTTGCCGCCACCACTGAAAATATTGAAAAGCGGGTCAAACGCGGCGAGATCGCAGGCGGCATGAAAACAGCACTCTTGCCGAAGAAAACGCGTGGTGAAAGCGTCAGCGCGCAGATCATTTTGCGCTTTGGTGACGAAGCGAATTTAAAAGGTCAGCGGGTTGCGGCGCAAATGCTGGGTCAGATGTTGATGCGCGGCACCAAAATGAAAACCCGCGAACAATTACGCGATGCGATTGATAATTTGAAAGCCAGCATTTCGGTTTTTGGCACGCCGACGCGCGCTTCGGCAAGCATTACCGCGACGCGGCAAACTCTGGCACCCGCTCTGAAGCTGGCGGTTGAAATGCTGCGCGAATCGGTGCTCCCAGAATCCGAATTTGAATTGGTGCGTCAGGAAATACTCGCCGATCTGGAACGCTCGCTGTCTGATCCCGCGTCGTTGGCTGAAGAAGCGATGGCGAGTCACTTCAATGTTTTTGCGAGCGATGATGTGCGTTTTGTATCGAGCTTAAAAGACAGCATTGCCCAAACCAAAGCGGTTAAGCTGGATGATTTAAAACGTTTTTATGCGGATTTCTACGGCAGCAATAACGGCCAGCTGTCGATTGTGGGTGATTTTGACGATAAGTTCATTGAGCCGATGTTGCCGCAAATTATCGGTAACTGGGCGTCGAGAAAAAACTTCAAGCTCATCGTTTCGGATTTCAAAGCGGTTGCGCCGATCTCGAAAGCCATTGAGACGCCGGATAAAGAAAGTGCTACTTTTATTGCCAGGTTAAATGTGAATATGCAGGATGAAGACCCTGATTACGCGGCACTCACCATGGCCGATTGGATGCTGGGCGGCGGCGCGGGGTTTTCGGCAAGGCTGGTCGCGCGCATTCGGGTCAAAGAAGGTCTGAGCTACTCGGTGGGCTCGGGTCTCGACGTGGGCCCGGTCGATCGTGCAGGTGACTGGAGCGCGCAGGTCCAATATGCGCCGCAGAACCGCGAGAAGGTGATCAACGCATTTATGGATGAAATGGCGAAATTAACAAACGATGGTTTTTCGGTTGCCGAACTGGTGGCCTCCCAATCCGGCTACGCACAATCCCAGCAACTTTCACGCGCGAGCGATCCGACGCTCGCCGCGATGTTGGCGTCGCAGCTTTATTTGGGCCGTGACATGCGTTGGAATGCCGCATTTGCTAGAAAGGTGGAGGCTGTCAAAGTCGCCGATGTATTAGCTGCCATGCAAAAACATCTCAATTTGAGCCAGATGACATTGATTAACGCGGGTGATTTTGCTAAGAAGGTGGGTTCAGAGAAAGTCCAATAAAATTTAACAGGGCGCAAAAAGGTCTAAGCGGGCAATGCAAGGCGCATACATTGATGAAAGACGCCACCGGCTCCGTGCCTTGCTTGATCGGCTTTATCTGAAAAAAACGGGGTTTCATCGCACCAAGTGTTGATGGATTCGTTTTGGCGCTAACATTGGCCTTTTCAGCATGCGAGCGCGCGTCTTAGGTGCGCAAATTCTTAAACGCGGCTCCAGCTTGTCTGAATCCTTAGCCTGAACAATGACATTGACCGTTTGGTTTTCGTAACACCCGGATAAGGTTCAAATAAGATTTACCTAGGGTTCACATAAGATCTACGCAAGGTTCGCGTAAATTCGTAAACATCTGCATAAAGGCAACGTACCATGATCCGGAATTCCCTGAATATTCAAAACGCAATTGCTGGTTTTAGTACCGCGCTTGTGCTGCTGCTAAACGCCGGTAATGTTAATGCGAAAGATGCAGCACCTTCACCTGTAGTAGCGCGTGCCAAGGCGACGGTGCCGACAAAGATAATGGCCTCGCCGGTGGTTCCACAGAAATTTACCTCGGTTGAAGGCATTACTGAATATCGTCTGCCAAACGGTCTCAAAGTGTTGCTCTTTCCCGATGCGTCCAAACCCACGGTGACGGTCAACATGACTTACTTGGTGGGCTCGCGCCAGGAAAACTACGGCGAAACCGGCATGGCGCATTTGCTGGAGCACCTGGTTTTTAAAGGGACGCCAAAAAACCCGGATATCGACAAGAATTTCAACAAGCGTGGAATGCGTTTTAATGGTTCAACCTGGCTAGATCGCACCAATTATTTTGAGCTTTTTCAGTCGAGCGACGAGAACCTTGAATGGGCACTGCAGATGGAAGCGGACCGCATGGTGAATTCGTTTATCGCCAAAAAAGATCTTGATTCCGAAATGACGGTGGTTCGCAATGAATACGAGAATGGCGAAAACCAGCCGTTTGGCGTGTTGTTAAAGCGCATGCAAAGCATCGCCTACGATTGGCACAATTACGGCAATTCGACGATCGGTAATCGCAGCGATATCGAAAATGTAAAGATCGAAAATCTGCAGGCTTTTTATCGCATGTACTATCAGCCGGATAACGCGGTACTACTCATTGCGGGCAAGTTTGATGAAGCAAAAGTATTGGGTTGGGTGGGCAAATATTTGGGTGCTATTCCGAAGCCAACGCGCGTATTGCCCAAGCTCTGGACGGTAGAGCCAACACAGGATGGTGAGCGCAGCTTCGCAGTACGCCGCAAGGGTGATATCCAGATCGTCGCGCTTGGTTATAAAGTGCCATCAGCATTGAACGCCGATGCCGATGCATTGGGATTTTTCAATTTTGTGTTGACTGATTCCCCTTCAGGCCGTTTGCATAAAGCCTTGGTCGAGACCGGCAAAGCCGCGCAAATTATCGGCTTCCCATTGCTGGCCAGTGACGGTGGCTTGCATATCATTGGTGCGGTCGTAAAAAAGGGCGAGCCGATCGAGCCTGTTCAGGCTGCGCTGACAAAAATCGTTGAAGACTTTTATAAAAATCCGCCCACCGCAGAAGAAATGGAGCGTGCGCGCAAAAATTTTGCGAATGATGCCGAGCGGGTGTTAAACAATCATGAAAATATTGGTGTTCAGTTGTCTGAATATATTGCGCTCGGCGACTGGCGTCTGTTTTTTCAATCGCGTGATCGTGCTGAAAAAGTAACCTCGGAAGAAGTGAAAGCGGCAGCGGCAAAATATTATCGTCGTGACAATCGCGTGGTCGGTTTATTCCAGCCCGAAGATTCCCCTCAGCGCGCTGAAATCGCCGGGCCGCCCACAATCGCCGACGTGATGAAGGATTTCAAAGGCAAGGAAGTGACTTCAGTGGCCGAAGCGTTCGATCCTGACAACGCTAATATTGACAAACGCACCAAGAAAATTGAAGTGGGTGGCCTGACCATTTCGCTACTGTCGAAAAAGAATCGCGGTGAAGTTGCCAACTTCAATATGCGGCTTCGTAGTGGTGACGAAAAGTCATTGTTTGGCAAAGCGATGACTGCGCAAATGACCGGGCAAATGTTGTCGCGTGGCAGCATGAAGTTAACCCGCACGCAGATCGCTGACGAGTTTGAAAAGCTGAAAATGTCGGGCGGTGTGAGTGGCTTGTCTGCAAGCTTCCAGACCAATCGCACTAATATCGTTGCGGCCATCAAGCTCGCGGCACAGCTGATGCGCGAGCCATCATTTCCGGAAAGTGAATTTGAGCAATTGCGTAAACAGGCTTTGACGCAAATTGAATCGCAAAAGAGTGACCCGCAGGCGCTTGCCAGTGTTGCGCTGAGCAAACACTTCAATACCTTTCCGCGTGGTGACGTGCGCTATGCCAATAGCTTTGAAGAGACCGAAGAAGATTTAAAAGCGATTAAATTAAGTGATCTGCGCGATTTCCACAAGACGTTCTATGCTGCCGCCAAAGGTGATATCGCCATCGTCGGTGACTTTGATGAAGCAGCCGTCACCCAGGCGATCCGCGAAGCGTTTGGCGATTGGAAAGGTGGCGTGCCCTATGTGCTGATATCAACCCCGTACAAAGATATTCCCCCTGTGAACCGCGCGCTCGAAACGCCAGACAAGGAGAATGCGTTTTTCACGGCGCGTATCAACGTCGATGTACAGGACACCGATGTTGATTACCCGGCGCTGTATATTGCGAATTACATCATGGGTGGCGCAGCAGGTTTTGACTCGCGGTTGACGGCCCGTATTCGAGTAAAAGATGGTCTTAGCTACGGCGTAGGCTCGCGACTGAGTGTAAGTTCGTCAGATCGCGGTGGTTCGTGGGGGGCTTACGCCATTGCCGCGCCGCAGAACATTGGTAAGGTCGAAGTTGCATTTAAAGAAGAAGTTGCCAGGGCGTTAAAGGATGGTTTTACGACGGTTGAGCTGGCCGCGGCAAAATCGGGCGCATTGCAGCAACGTTTGCAGCAGCGCGCTCAGGACGATGCCCTTGCAGGTGCGTTATCGAATAATTCATATCTTGGCAGAAGTTTTGTTTGGTCGAAACAGTTTGAAGACAAGATCTCCGCGCTAAAACCCGAAGATGTGCAAGCCGCGATGCGCAAATTTATTGACCCGAATAAGATTACGTTTGTGAAGGCGGGTGATTTTGCGAAGGTGGCGAAGGCCGGGAATGCGGTGGTGCCAGCCGCAAGTACCGCAACCAAGTAATTCTAGTAAAAATTATAAACCCCAGCATCGGCGGGTATTTCAAGCCATAAAGGCTTTGAAACACCCGTAAATGCTAGGGTTTTTTGTTTTATATGCGGTCATGCTCGGGTTCGGCTAACGACCTTACCAATGCGGGTATTGTTCATCTACGATTGTCAGGTAGGTGCCTCGCGCGGCTCGGCACGGCCCAAGCAGCCTGCGCTTGCCGTTCATTCGCAAACCGCGAAAGCGCTTGATTTAATTGACGTTTTCCCGCATAATCTACGGCTTGGTCACGTCTGGCATTGGGTTTGATTTAAAACCAGACGTGCAGATCATCAACCCTTGCTTCACCCACGTGCGCATGTGGGGAAGCTCAACTGGCCGTAAGGTCTTAATCCATAAGGAGAATTTATGCGCCATTATGAAATCGTTTTTATCGTTCACCCGGATCAGAGTGAACAAGTGCCCGCGATGATTGATCGTTACAAGGCAACCATTGCTGCTGCCGCGGGTAAGGTGCATCGCATCGAAGATTGGGGTCGTCGTCAGATGACTTACCCGATCCAGAAAATTTTCAAAGCACATTACGTGCTGATGAATATTGAAGTGGCCCAGACCACGCTCGATGAACTTGAGCACGCATTCAAGTTCAACGATGCAGTTTTGCGTCATTTGATCGTCAAGACCGACGCGGCTGAAACGGCACCGTCGCCAATGATGAAAGAAGAGAAATCCAGATCACATGATCTGAAAGATGACGTTAAGGTCGCCGCGTAGTAATACGTGGTTGCTGCGTAAAAACAGTAATTTGAGTTGGTTGGTCGTCCGGTTTTTGAAGCCATGAAACCGACAACCAATACGGTGGTTCTTGAGGGTGTAGTGGCAACACGCGATGTGATTCGGGTAACTCCCGGTGGCCTCGCGGCACTCAATCTGGTGCTAACGCATCAGTCTCAACAGGCGGAAGGAAATTCTTTCGTGCAAGTTGAAGCTGAAATAAATGCGGTGGCGTTTGGTGAAGTGGCTGAGGCGTTGAATAACGTCAAGGTTTCTGATGCGCTCACGGTAAAAGGCTTTTTAAGCCAAAAGAATCGTTACAACTTAATGCTGGTTTTGCACATAACCCAATTCAAGTATTCAAACTAATTTATTTCTGAGGTGAATCATGCCCCGTCCAGGCCCACGCGGTAAAAAGTTCGACAAGAACAAAAAAGACACACGCAATCCTAATCGCGGTTTATTCCGTCGTAAGAAATTTTGCCGCTTCACAGCTGAAAAAGTCGTTCAAATTGATTACAAGGACATTGGCATCCTGAAAGAATTTGTAAACGAAAACGGCAAGATTATTCCGGCACGTATTACCGGTACCAAAGCCAAATATCAACGTCAATTGGATGTAGCGATCAAGCGCGCCCGTTTCCTGGCGCTGATCCATTACACCGATCTGCATTAATTTAAAGATCGGATAAGGACAAAATCATGCAAATTATTTTGATGGAAAAAGTTGTAAATCTCGGCCAGTTGGGCGACGTGGTGAAGGTCAAGGATGGTTATGCACGTAACTTCCTGATCCCGCAACGCAAGGCCAAGCGGGCCACCGATGCGAATAAAGCCGAGTTTGAAGCGAAGCGCGCTGAGCTCGAAGCCAAAGCCAACGAAATCTTGCTCACAGCGCAAGCGCGCGGCGAAAAGCTCGAAGGCTATATGGTGCAGGTAACGCAAAAGGCCGGTGTGGATGGCCGCTTGTTCGGCTCTGTGACCAATCACGATATCGCTGAAGCGTTGACCAAACAAGGTTTTGACGTGAAAAAAGGCGAAATCGTGATGCCGAATGGCCCGCTAAAGATTGTCGGTGATTTTCCACTGATGCTTAATCTGCATACCGATGTCAAAGCACAAATTACTGTGTCTGTTTTGGGTGAACACGCTTAAGTTAGCTTAGGGCAACACAAATTCATCAAGTCTGTTTCGAAGCGCCGCCTTGCAAAAGGCGGCGCTTTTGTTTGTGCTTTTTGACTGATGAGGACTGTTTTATGCACCAGTTATCCACAATATACACACCAAGTTGTGCGTTGCCTGTGGATAAATGCGGGCGCAAAATAAAGGATCGAACCGTTTTCATGCCGCCAGGATGACGGAGGATGTTGAGCTGCTAACTTGCCATCACCGCCGCACCCACACCCCACCGGATAAATAAATAAATGGCCGCCAACCCCAATTCGTTTTCACCGCTTCCCGTCTACGCCACTGATAGCGCCGTCTCCGCGTTAAAGCTACCTCCGCACTCCATCGAGGCCGAGCAATCGGTACTGGGGGGCTTGCTCCTCAACAACGAGGCATGGGACCGCATCGGCGACATCATCGCGGAAGACGATTTTTACCGCGACGATCATCGCCGCATTTATCACGCCATATCCAAGCTCATCGCGGACAATCGCGCCGCCGACGTGCTCACGGTCGCTGAAGCATTGCAAATGGCGGGTGATTTGCA
>JAYVYF010000460.1:0-6797 GCA_043784585.1 Burkholderiales bacterium | reverse complement strand
CCGCTAAATGGCAATCTATATAAATCAGTGGTTTCCAAATCAATCATGTTCGGTGTGCGCAACGCTTGCTTGACCTTGGTGTTTGAAGCTTGTCGTGGTCAAGTAATTTCAGATAGTTTAATAGATTTTTTTGATGTCGATTCACGCTCGAAAGCGTTGGGTGACATGTTACCCAGGGTTGAGTGCAGCCTGATGTTGTTGTAAAAGCCCACCATGTAGTCAGCGATATCGTTTATAGCTTCTGCGTGATTGGAGGGGGTAAAGAATTTTGTGTAGATTGATTTTTTGCTAGGCTCCACGTAATCCAAGGAGCTCACATGAAGCGCACCCAACTCTTAAATACCAACATTGCCGCAAATCTCACGGCGGAGAGCGCAGTGCGCCCCGCCTTCCCCCCCAACCGCTACTCGCAAAACGTAAGCGGGGTCAGGTCTTTTATTATTACATTTGATGTTTATGTTATTCTTAATATTTATGACAAATATGATAATAAAAGACCTGACCCCTTATGTCAATGACCCCTTATGTCAAAAATCATAAATTTTTATTCAAATCCCAGCCACACTTAGCGCATTTTTTACGTAAAAATGCAGTCGGGGGGGCGATACTTTGTCAGCAAGCCTTTGTCATCTCCTTCATAGGTTAAAGGAGTGTCACAATTCGGGCACAAGATTTTATTAAGAAAATAATGACCTGAATAGATAATTATTGAAAAAAGTACAATAAACCAGACTGTTAAATACATAGCTGCCAATCCGGCTATAAGCACACTACTAATTATAGAAATTCATGCTACCAAGTTTTTCTTGTAAGCGGTGATTATCATTTCGGACAACTAATATATTTGCCATACTTATCACACTGCGGGGTCAGGTCTACCATCGAAGCAAAAGGGTCAGGTCTACCATCGTAGCAATATCAACCACCCCGCACCACCCTGCCCACCGTCGTGAAATGAATCCTGAAGTGTTCCGCGATCTGTTGATATGAATAGGCACCCGTGCCGTGGGCTTGCTTGATCGCTTCGTTGCGTGTTGGCGAACTTTTCTCAAGCTCGATAAGCGATTTCGCTGGCGCACGCCGATGCGCAATCGGTATCTGCACATCGCCGCGCTGATGCTGGGCAATCCGGTTTTGCATGTTCTCGACAAATGTCTGGTCACCTAAAAATACCTGACCTTGGAGTTGCTGCCAAGGCGAGGGCACTTTGTGTCCTTCCAATACAAACTGCGCATATCGTGCCTGAGCGTTGCTACGCCGCTTGGCAAATTGCGCCAGTAGGCCATCAACCGCCAAGAATTCATCGGCGCTAACCAGCCCGACACTGGCGCGATAACTGCTCCAATGCCAACGATCAGCTTTTTTCACCATCCCTGCCCGGACAGGATTTAATACCACATAGCGGGCGAGCTCCAGCAGGTAAGCATCGCTGTCCACCAGAATGGCTTTAAATCGGCCTTGAAACAAATGCCCCACCCGTGAATGGCGGCGGTTGCTGGATTGGGTAAAAACGCCGTTGAGTTGCCGCATCCCTTTGGATAAATTGCCGTCTGGCGTCTGGATGAGCAGGTGGTAGTGATTATCCATGAGGCAATAGGCATAGCAGAGCCAGTTGAATTGCTTGACGACCTTAGCCAAGGTGGCGAGAAAAGCGAGTCGGTCTTGATCATCTTCAAAGATGTTCTCCCGCCGATCGCCGCGCGCGGTGATATGGTAAAGGGCGTCGGGGTATTCTAGGCGGAGGGGGCGTGACATGACGGTGTGAAAGAGAGCATGAAAGATGGGGATGTGCTATTTAGCTAAACCTGACCCCGTTGGCTTTGTGTTCGCAACTAATGCAGGTAGCTTTTATAATCGTCTTCGCCGAAGAAGCGCGCTTTTTGGTTGTGATTCAGCAGGACAATGTGAAGCGGAACACGGTCAAATTGGCACATGCACCTGGGCACGCGTGAGCTAGACGCGTCGCGTCAACTTATTAATTCATATAGCCGCAGCGCTTGACGCTGTGAACGCCTTACTATAATGTAAGGATACTTTAAAGTCAGGACCAAAGCATGATTACAGCCACCATTACTGCCAAAGGCCAAATCACCATACCAGCCGAAATCCGGCAAGCGCTGAAACTCGACACCGGGGATCAGATCGCATTCGAAGAGGTTGCCCCCGGATTTTATGCGTTCAAGCCCGCTCAAAAAGTAGCGGTGTCGGTGCTTAAAGGTATGTTTGGCAAGCCGGCCAAAGTGGTTTCAATCGAGCAAATGAATAGCGTGATCGCGAAACGAGCCGCTGCAGCAGCGTTATCAGGCGCTAAAACGCAATCAGCAAGATTAAAGAAATGATTGGGTTAGATACAAATGTGCTGGTGCGCTACATCATGCAAGACGACGTTAGGCAATCTTCACTCGCAACGAAGCTCATTGAGGGCTTAAGCGTTGACGCGCCCGGTTTTATCACGCTCGTATCGGTGATCGAGCTCACATGGGTATTAGAGTCTGCGTTCGAGTTGAATCGATCACAAATTGTTGAGGTGTTTCAACGCATCATGTCAGTCGATGTTTTCAAGGTTGATCGTGTCGGCATCGTTGCATCGGCGCTTCGCATCTACGCTAATAGCAAAGCTGACTTTGCGGATTGTTTGATCGAGCGATTTTCCGCTCATGCGGGATGTGCTAAAACCATGACGTTTGATCGCCATGCCGCTAAAACTGGCGGGATGGTATTGATTGCGTAAATTTTAGCCTTAGTGAAATCCTTGCCATCAGCCACGCACCTTCCATGTGTTTCCCATTCCTTCAGGGCAGACAGGTTGCGTAACAAAGTACCTTCACTGCCGACCGTCTACCCACCACCTACACCACCATCCCGACGTTCTTCAGCAGTGCCGCCGTTTCATGCAGCGGTAGTCCCATCACGCCGGTGTAGCTGCCGTGCAGCTCGGTAATCCATTTTGCGGCGTGACCCTGAATCGCATAGGCGCCTGCTTTATCCATCGGCTCACCGGTGTCGACATAGCGTTTGATTTCGTCGGGTGAAATTTTGGCAAAGGTCACTTGGCTCACCGAAATCGCAATATAGGTTTCATGTTCAAACGATACCGCCAGTGCGGTTAAAACCTCGTGGGTCTGGCCGGATAAGATGGACAAAATACGGGTCGCATCCGCCACGCTTTCGGGCTTACCCAATATTTCATCATTAAACGTCACCGTGGTATCCGCGCTAAGAATCGGGTGCGGCGGCAGTTTGCGCGCTTGCATCACGCGTACCGCCGCATCAGACTTGAGGCGCACTACCCGCTCCACATAATCACGCGGCTTCTCGTTGGCTAACGGCGTTTCGTCGACATCAATTCGCAGTGACTGCTCGCGCACCATCAACAGTGTAAAATGCACGCCAATCTGTTTCAACAATTCGCGTCGGCGCGGGCTTTTGGAAGCGAGATAGATTTGTTGCGGTGCGTTACCCATGTCGGAATTATTCTCGGTGATAGGGATGATTTTCGATGAGTGACCAGGCGCGATAAAGCTGCTCGACGAGTATCAATCGCGCGAAACCATGCGGAAGTGTACAGCCGGAAAGCGCGATTGTCCTTTTTGCGGTTTGCTTCAGCGCCGGGTCCAGGCCGTCCGCGCTACCGATCACAAAACACGGGCTTACCCCGTCGGCCCTCCACGATCTTAACCATGCCGCAAGCTCAGTGGTCTTGACCATGGTGCCGCGCTCGTCGAGCACGATGAGTTCAGCACCTTTGGGAATGAAAGCCTTTATGCGCGAGAATTCCAGCGATAAAACCTTTGGAATCGCACGGCTGGCGCGGTCTTCTGGTTTTAATTCAATCAAATCGATCCGTGACTCGGCGGGCATGCGCTTGGTATATTCGTCAACGCCAGCCTGAATCCAGGACGGCATTTTGTGACCCATGACAATAATGTGAAGTTTCAAATCAGCAACAGTGCTTTGACTAGGGCGCTTCGAGTCAAGCGTTTAAAGTTAGGCATTTTAGGCCAGGCGCTTTTTTGCCCGCTCCACCGCGGCGCGCACCTGGCGTGGCGCGGTGCCGCCGATATGATCGCGGCTGGCGAGCGAACCTTCCAGGGTCAACACTTGAAATACATCTTCGTCAATCAGCGCCGAAAATTTTTGTAGTTCGGCGAGCGACAAATCCGCCAAATCCTGGCCTGCCGTTTCTGCTGTTTTCACTGCATGTGCTACGGCCTCATGCGCATCACGGAACGGCAAGCCTCTTTTGACCAAGTAATCGGCCAGATCGGTCGCCGTGGCAAATCCTTTCAGCACCGCGGCCCGCATGTTTTCTGGCTTGACCTGAATCCCGCCGGCCATGTCAGCAATCAGCGTAAGCGAATCGCGCACCGTGTCGACGCTGTCAAACAGCGGCTCTTTATCTTCCTGATTGTCTTTGTTATAGGTCAGCGGCTGACCTTTCATCAGGGTCAGCAACGCCACTAGATGGCCGTTAACGCGTCCCACTTTGCCGCGCACCAGCTCGGCCACATCGGGGTTTTTTTTCTGCGGCATGATGGATGAACCAGTGCAAAACCGATCAGCCAAATCGATGAACGCAAAATTGGGATTCATCCAGATAATTATCTCTTCGCAAAACCGCGAAAGATGCGTCATCACCAAGCTGCCGGCTGCCACAAACTCGATGGCAAAATCGCGATCCGATACCGCATCCAGCGAATTTTCACACACCCCGTCAAAGCCTAATTCTGCGGCAACAAATTCGCGATCAATCGGAAACGTCGTGCCGGCCAACGCGGCCGCGCCGAGTGGCAAGCGATTCATGCGCCGGCGCACATCGGCCATCCGCGCCTCATCCCGCGCCAGCATTTCCACATAGGCCATTAGGTGATGGCCGAAGGTAACCGGCTGCGCCACCTGCAGATGCGTATATCCGGGCATGACCGTTTCGGTGTGCTGCTCGGCTAGATTAACGAATGCAAGCTGGGTCGTGCGCAGCAACAATATGATGTGTTCGATCTCGCCGCGCAGCCATAGCCTAATGTCGGTCGCCACCTGATCGTTTCGCGAGCGTCCGGTATGCAAACGCTTGCCCGCATCGCCGATCAGGGTAGTGAGTTTGGCCTCGATATTCATGTGTACATCTTCGCGATCAATAGACCAATCGAATCGCTGCTCGCGAATTTCTGCCGCGATTTCAGCCATACCGCGTTCGATGTCGCCCAGGTCCTTTGCGGTCAGCACGCCCACCCTGGCGAGCATTTTCGCGTGCGCGAGTGAGCCCTGAATATCGACGTCTGCCAGGCGTTTATCAAAGGTGACGGAAGCGGTGAAGCGTTTGACCAACTCACTGACCGGCTCATTAAAACGGGCAGACCAGCCTGACGGGCCTTGAAAAGATGAGGACATGATGACTTGTATTTTTGGTTAGAAATCGCGCAGAATCAAGTAACAATTACAATTTAATGCTGGTGTCCACCCGCTTTTACGAGGGCGCGCATTAAAAAAGAGGACTCATTGAGTATAGTGCAACCATCGAGAACTAATGCTGAGCCGACGCCGTCAACGCTGCTGCAAGCCACCGCACGACTGCCCAATTTTTGCAATCTGGGCATCATGCTGCGTTTGCTCGTCATCATCAATTTGCTTTGCATCGCCGCCGCCGTTTTGCGCACAGATCAGTGGCGCGAGGTGGGGCGGCAGTTTTTAATCATCTCCGCCGTGGCACAGCCGGTCATCATCGTGTCGCTGCTACTGGGCTGCGCGTTGCGGCGCGTGTTGGCAAAGCTGAATTATCCGCTTGCGGTGGCATTGTTGCTGTTGATCGAGGCGCTGGTGGCACTGCTGTTCTGGTGGTGGTTGGAGCTTATTTCGCCGTTCGATCAACCGATTCAGCTATGGCAGTACGCATTCTTTTTTGTGTTTGCAACCGGTGTGGCGCTGCTGTACTTTGACCTTCGTGCACGCGCTCTATCACCGGCGCTGACTGAAGCGCGGTTGCAAGCCCTGCAAGCGCGAATTCGCCCGCATTTTTTGTTTAATTCGATGAACGCGGTGCTGTCGCTCATCCGCTCGGAGCCAAAACGCGCCGAGCGTATGTTGGAGGATATGTCCGAGCTGTTTCGTGTGCTGATGGCAGATAACCGCAAGCTCACGCCGCTGGCGGACGAGCTGATGCTCTGCCGCCGGTATCTGGAAATCGAGCAAATTCGTCTGGGTGATCGGCTGGTGGTGAATTGGCAAGTCGATGCGATGCCGGTGGACGCGCTGGTGCCGCCGCTGATTTTGCAGCCGTTGGTCGAGAATGCGGTATATCACGGCATCGAGCCACGTGATTTGCCAGGCGAGTTGCGGATTGTGATTGAGTCTAAGGGTAATCAGGTAGTGATTCGCCTGACTAATCCGTTTCAGCCGGGCTCAACAAATGTGTCCGGTAATCGGATGGCGATTGCGAATATCAAGGAGCGCTTGCAGCTACACTTCGATGCGGAGGCGAGCCTTAAAACCAACATTGTCAAGGATCAGTATATTGTCACCATTGCCATGCCGAATATTAATCGTGAACCGTAAATAGAAAAAGTTGAACTCGAAACCATGAACGTAATCAGCAAAATATTGATCGTCGATGATGAAGCGCCCGCGCGCCGCCGCCTGCGTGATTTGTTGGATGATTGCCGCGAAGAATTCGCGCTGGTGATCGCCGATGAGGCGACCAATGGCGTCGAGGCGATTGAAATTATCAACAATGGCGGGATCGATATCGTGTTGACTGATATCCGCATGCCGTTGATGGACGGACTCGAAGTGGCGCGGCACGT
>JAYVYF010000459.1:0-1901 GCA_043784585.1 Burkholderiales bacterium | reverse complement strand
CAAACCCAAATGCATCCAGACTGAACTGGAGCCGGGTCCGCCATTGAATGAAAATGTGATGGGTCGCGGTGGGGGAGAGCCGACACCAGATTCAGTTTTGTCCAGCACATACGCCACAAAAAACACCGTCGCGCGCGCTTTTTCGCCCTCGGCCAAACCGTCCTTTTCAGCTTCCTCCTTCAAGACCAGCGTGCCGCAGGTCACGGTGTAGGCGAGCGGCTTTCCGTTCAATGTAATGCGATGCTCAGAAATGGTTACGCGATCCGCGGGCAAGATAGGAATGGGAGGTGAAATGGGCTTGGGGTTTTCCAAAGGCTCAGTCATGCTTTAATCTCATAAGTCTAGTATAGGCAAGGCTCGTGGAGCATTATTGGCCGTAAAGCCGCGCTAATGCTGAGTAGTGCTATTGGATACTAGTTATTGCTCGTAGTGCGACGACGCTTAGCCGATACTTTCAGCCCTGCTTCTTCCTCACGTTTGGTGAGTCGCGGCGGCTTGGGCATGCTGGCTTTTTTTGCGGCGGCGAGCTTGGCAGCTTTGGCTTTTTCGGCGTTGTGACGGTATACCACCAATATCTTGCCGATATGCTGCACCGGTGCCAGTGATAATTGTTCGCACATTTCGTGCAGGAAGGCTTCACGTGCCCCTCGTTCGTCATGGAAGACGCGGATTTTGAGAAGTTCGTGAGCAATCACGGCCGCGTCGATTTCTTTCAGCACGGCGGCAGTTAAGCCCTCGTTGCCGATCGCGACGATAGGCGACAATGAATGTGCTTTTGCCCGCAATTCGCGGCGCTCTGTGGGGGATAATGGTGTTTTCATGTATGGATTATAAAGGCTATGGCCAACGCACGTCCCAAAAACAGTCGCGACTGGGTTCAACGCCACTTAAACGATCCGTTTGTCAAAAAAGCGAACGAGGAGGGCTATCGTTCGCGCGCGGTTTATAAATTGCAAGAAATCGACAATAAGCAGTCCTTGATAAAGCCGGGGCACATCATTGTGGATTTGGGTTCAGCGCCTGGCGGTTGGTCGCAGCTGGCGATCAAAAAGGTTGCCGGAGGTCAAAATCAGGGAGGCAATAATCCGGGCAAAGTCATTGCGATTGATTTGCTGCCGATGGAGGCCGTGCCGGGCGTCATCTTCATTCAGGCTGACTTTACGGAAGGCGCGGGGCTGGCGGCGGTAATCGCGGAATTGGAAGGAAAAATGGCAGACCTTGTGATTTCTGATATGTCCCCCAATATGACGGGAATACCGCTGACGGACCAGGCGCGTTTGTTTGCTCTCGGTGAGTTGGCGATGGATTTTGCGGTGAAGTTTTTGCAACCTAACGGCGTTTTTATAGTCAAGGTATTCCAAGGCGAAGGTTTTGAGCCGTTCATGAAATTATTGCGCAGCCAGTTTTCGCACGTCGCCGCCAAAAAGCCGGATGCATCACGCGACGAAAGTCGTGAAGTCTATTTAGTGGCGAAAACGCCGAAGAGAGACCTGGCTGTAGAGGTTTAAAAGCCGCGTGATCTGAATCAAAACACCATTTTATGTTTCGTGTACGATGTAAGCTAGAAAAGCTATCTTTCATAGCGCAATACAAGCGTATTTGCAGTCAGGGTTTAAAAGTTAAATCGGTAAAGTCAAGCAGCACCACATTGAAGGAACGCGAGTGAATAACTGGGTAAAAAATATTGGTCTCTGGCTTGTAATCGGCATCGTGTTAATGATGCTATTTATTCAATTTTCGAATCGCGGGTCGGCGCGCGATGTCATCAGCTATTCGCAATTGATGACCGAAGCGAAAGCAGCCAATATCGAGAAAATCAAGCAGGAAGGTCCGCGCACTTTGCGGGTCTGGCTGCGAGACAATAAAGGTGAGGGCAAGATCGTTTACACTCCGGGCTCAGC
>JAYVYF010000458.1:0-3290 GCA_043784585.1 Burkholderiales bacterium | reverse complement strand
TCCGGCGCGTGTGGTCACCGGCTATCAAGGTGGCGAGGTGAATCCGATCACGCGCCAGCTGGTGGTGCGCCAGGCCGATGCACATGCCTGGTCGGAGGTGTGGTTTGACGATCTGGGCTGGCTGCGGGTTGATCCCACCTCGGCGGTTTCTCCGCTGCGCATAAACCGTGGCATGAGCGCGGCACTGGGGCCACAGGGCATATTCAATAACCTGATGGATGCCGACAAACTGGGGCTGCTAAGGCAAATGCGATTCTCGTGGGACGCGGTCAACAGCCAATGGAATAAATGGGTGGTGGGCTTTAATTCGGACAAGCAGCGCAGCATGTTTGAAAATCTCGGCATGCCAAATGTGGACTGGACGATGATGGTGCGCTGGCTGATTATTGGCGTGCTGCTGACAAGCAGCAGCGTGGGATTATTTTTGTTACTGCGCATCTATCGCACCCGCAAAGACCCGGCGGTGGCGGCATATGAAAGACTCTGCACCAAGCTCGCCAAAATCGGCATCAGTCGAGCGCCAAACGAAGGTCCTGTGGATTTTTTGCGCCGCGTTGAAACCATCCAGCCAGCGCTTGGAGCGCAAGTGCGGCCCTTAATTAATGCCTATATTGCGTTGCGCTACGCGGCTCCACCGGCGCCAGCAACACCTGACCAAGCTGGCGTGCCAGGCACCGCCACTGCGCTGCGACAGTTCAGCGCGGCAACACGACGTCTGCGGGTAGTCAAGGAATAAGCAGAACCGTGAGCATTGACCAGTAGGCCCTAGCGTTTCTGCCATAGCATCTGATCTTTAGCGGTTGTGCCTTGGCGTTCATCACTCATCAAAACCCTCGTCCGCGTGCGAGGGTTTTTTTACGCATAAACTACGACAACAAGACCAGCCCGAGGAGCGCCCGATGCAATCGATAAAAGACCGAGTTTCTGAACAAGAGTGGCAAACCCGCGTTGATCTTGCCGCCTGTTACCGACTGGTGGCCCAGTATGGATGGGATGATCTGGTTTTTACGCATATCACCGCCAAAATCCACGGCGCTGACAACCAGTTCCTGATCAATCCTTACGGCATGATGTTTGAGGAAATCACCGCCTCAAGCCTGGTCAAAATTGATCGCGACGGCAATAAGCTGGATACCAACAATCCTTATTCGATCAACCCGGCGGGCTTTGTGATTCACAGCGCGATTCACGCGGCGCGAACCGATGCAAAATGCGTGCTGCATTTGCACACCCCGAATGGCGTGGCTGTCTCGGCGCAGAAACACGGACTTCTGCCGATTTCGCAGCAATCCATCTTTGTACTGTCGAGCCTGGCCTATCACGGCTACGAAGGGGTGGCGCTCAATGATGATGAAAAACCACGTCTGGTGCAGGATTTGGGTGACAAAACATTTTTTATGTTGCGTAATCACGGCTTGCTCACGGTAGGTCAATCAATCGCAGATGCATTTTTGGCGATGTATTTGTTCGAGACCAGCTGCATGATTCAAATCCGCGCACAGGCCGGCGGCGGTGAACTGATCAGCATCGCGCCGCCCATTTTAGTCGGCGCACAGATGCAGGCCACGGCTGTAACCAAGGGCTTGGGCGGACAACTTGCGTGGCCGGGATTGTTGCGCAAGCTGGATCGGCTCGACACGGGCTACAAAACCTGACGCCAGATTGCGCTGACCGAACCTCAACATTATCGGAGTAATCGCTCATGACATCCCCACCCAATGCACCCAACCCATCCAGCAACCCACCAGATATCCAGCGCTTCGCTAACTTTCGCGAGTTCTATGCTTTTTATCTGAGCGAACATGCGAACCTGACCTGTCGGAGATTGCATTTTTTGGGGACTTCCCTGGTGCTTGCGGTGGTGGGCTTTTCGATTTACACGGCAAATCCATACTGGTTATTGCTCGCGCTGTTTTGCGGTTATGGCTTTGCATGGGTCGGGCATTTTTTCTTTGAACATAATCGCCCCGCGACCTTTAAATATCCGCTGTATAGCTTCATTGGTGATTGGGTCATGTATGGACAGATACTTTTGGGGAAAGTCAAAATCTGATGATCCCCAAAGACGCCGATAGACGCCGCATTTTTTTAATGCGCCACGGTAGCGTGACCTATTTTGACCATGCTGGAAAGCCGCTGGAGCCGGATACCGTCCCATTGGATGAGCGGGGGGTTGAACAAGCGAAAGGCGCGGGAGCGTTATTCGCCCAACATCAGATCAAATTCGATCGTGTGATCGTCAGCGGCTTGCTGCGCACCGTGCAAACAGCAGAACATATTCTGCGCAGCACCGGACAAAACATCGCCGTTGAAACCAAACCATCATTGCAGGAAATCAAAGGCGGCAAATTGAGCGAGATTCCAGCCTTGGAAATCCGTTCCGCTTTTCAAGGTGCATTCGATGGCAACGTGAACGAGAGCACGCGATTCCTGGGCGGCGAATCAGTCGGCGAATTACTGGATCGGGTGATTCCGGAAATCGATCAATTACGCGCAGATAGCCATTGGGACATCGCACTGTTGGTGCTGCACGGCGGCGTGAATCGGGCTATTTTGTCGTATCTGATTTCGGGGCAGCGCCTGATGCTGGGCAGTCTGGCGCAGTCACCGGCATGCATCAACGCGATTGATATTGGCTCGGCGCGCGGCGACGTGGTGATGCGCGCGATGAATATTTCCCCCACCGATTATTTACAAACCGAGACGCGTAAAACGACGATGGAAGCGCTGTACGAACAATATGAAAAATACCGCAATAAAGTCGGAGAAAAAGCAGATGTCAGATAAAAATAGCGAAGCGCAAAATTTTGATCATTTTAAAGGCACCAAAGCCGTATCCAAACAGCATGCATTTGATATTGATGCGCTAACAGCATGGCTTAACACGAGCACTGGCGTGGCGTTTGGGCCGATTGCAGTAGAGCAATTCAAAGGCGGTCAGTCCAATCCAACATTCAAATTAACAACACCATCGACGCTTGGCCGCTCGTTTGTGATGCGTACCAAGCCCGGGCCGGCAGCGAAGTTATTGCCCTCTGCGCATGCCATCGAGCGTGAATATGAGGTCATGACTGCGCTCGCCAAAGCCAATATTCCGGTGCCGAAAACAGTCGCGCTCTGCACCGACGAATCAGTGATTGGCAGAGCGTTCTTCATCATGGAGATGGTCGAAGGTCGGGTGCTGTGGGACCCCTCTCTGCCGAACATGAGTAGCCACGAACGCGGCGCTATTTTTGATGAAATGAATTCAGTGATTGCGCGCTTGCATCAGGTGGACTATGCGGCCATCG
>JAYVYF010000457.1:0-3621 GCA_043784585.1 Burkholderiales bacterium | reverse complement strand
CCTAACCCGGCGCAACGCCTCGATTTTGTCAGCCGCGTGACCAATCACACCATGGTTCATGAACAAATGCAGTTTTTTCTGCGCGGCTTCCGTCGTGATGCGCATCCGATGGCGGTCATGACCGGATTGGTTGGCGCAATGTCGTCGTTTTATCCGGATTCGATGAATTTGCATGATGCGCAGCAACGCGATATCTCGGCAATTCGGTTAATTGCGAAGCTGCCCACCCTGACCGCGATGGCGTACAAATACACGGTCGGCCAGCCGTTGGTTTACCCGAGCAATAATCTATCGTACACCTCGAATTTCATGCGCATGATGTTCGCGGTACCTGCCGAAGAATATAAAGTAAATGAAGTGCTGACCCGCGCGCTGGACCGCATTTTCATTCTGCATGCCGACCATGAACAAAATGCCTCCACTTCGACCGTGCGTTTATGTGCATCCAGCGGCACCAACCCATTTGCCGCGATTGCAGCTGGCGTGGCGTGTCTGTGGGGTCCGGCACACGGCGGCGCAAATGAGGCGGCGCTCAACATGCTTTACGACATTCAGCGCGAGGGTGGGTTGCCAAAAATTGGTGAATTTATTGCCAAGGTTAAAGATAAAGATTCAAACGTTCGCCTGATGGGTTTTGGCCATCGCGTCTATAAAAACTACGATCCCCGCGCCAAGCTGATGCGCGAAACCTGTTATGAAGTACTGAATGAATTGGGGCTGCAGGAAGACCCACTATTCAAACTCGCGATGGGGCTCGAAAAAATTGCGCTGGAAGATGATTATTTTGTGAGTCGCAAACTATATCCGAACGTTGATTTTTACTCGGGCATTGTGCAGAAAGCGATTGGCATTCCAGTGCCGTTGTTTACCGCGATTTTCGCGCTCGCCCGGACAGTGGGCTGGATTGCGCAGCTTAACGAAATGATTGCTGATCCTGAGCAAAAAATTGGTCGTCCACGCCAGTTATACGTCGGTGCGCCACGTCGTGACATCGACAAGAGCAAATTATAACCCCCAGCATTGGCGTTGGTTATGAGCAATTATTGGCTCAAAACCCCCGCCAAAAAACGACTTTAAAAGTTTTACGGCATTTTTAGCGGACGGCTGATTTTTAAAGCCGCAGCGAACGAGGTTCCATCATGATGCGTGATTTCCAGCAATCCTCCCTTTTTTTTGGTGCGAACGCGCCTTATGTAGAACAACTTTACGAGCAATATTTGCTTGATCCTGCTGCCGTTCCCGAAAGCTGGCGCAAGCAATTTGACGCATTGCCCAACGTCGCCGGCAATAACGCAAAAGATGTGGCGCACTCGCCGGTTATTGCGGCATTCGCAGAGCGCGCAAAGGGCGGCGGCGCGCGCGTGGTTTACGTCAGTGCGGCCAAAGACGCTTCCAACGAAGCTGGCAGCGTTAGTGTCAATGCAGTAGTAGGCTTGACCACCAGCGAATATAAAAAGTCGTTCAAGGTTTTACAGTTCATTCGTGCGCATCGCGTGCTGGGTTCGCGCCACTCGTCGTTGGACCCCTTGAAGCGCAGCGAGCGCATGCCGGTTCCAGAATTGGAGTTGAGCCACTACGGCTTGGATGAGGCTGATCTTGAAACCGAGTACGGATTTGGCTCATGGCAGGGCAAGATTGCAGGCAGCACTGAAAAAGCCAAGCTGAAAGATATTGTTGCGGCCGTGAAGCGCACCTATTGCAGCTACGTCGGCGTCGAATATATGTATATCTCGTCCACCGAGCAGAAGCGCTGGGTGCAGGGGAATTTTGAATCGATTCAATCGCAGCCGAGTTTATCGACGGAAGAAAAACAATTTTTACTGGAGCGTTTAAGCGCGGCAGAAACGCTCGAAAAATATCTGCATACCCGCTACGTCGGCCAAAAACGATTTTCGCTTGAAGGCGGCGAAAGCACTATTCCGCTGCTCGATGACATCATTCAAGGCGCAGGCGAAAAAGGCGTGCGTGAAGTCGTCCTTGGCATGGCGCATCGTGGTCGCTTGAATGTATTGGTCAACAGCCTCGGTAAATTGCCCGTGGATTTGTTCAGTGAATTTGAAGGCAAACATGCACACGAGCTGGGTTCGGGCGACGTGAAATATCATCAGGGTTTTTCCAGCGATATTCAAACCAAAGGCGGCGCGGTTCACTTAACGCTGGCGTTTAATCCCTCGCATCTTGAAATTGTAAATCCGGTGGTTGAGGGCTCGGTGCGTGCTCGCCAAGTGCGCCGCAACGATATTGAAGGCAAAGAAGTGATGCCGATTCTGATCCACGGTGATGCAGCATTTGCCGGACAGGGCGTGGTCATGGAGACAATGGCGCTATCGCAAACGCGGGGCTACAAAACCGGCGGCACGGTGCATATTGTCATCAACAACCAAGTCGGTTTTACCACTTCAGACACCCGCGATACGCGCTCTTCTTTGTATTGCACCGACATTGCAAAAATGATTGAGGCGCCGGTGTTTCACGTCAATGCCGACGATCCCGAATCGGTGTTGCTGGTGGGTCGTATCGCGCTTGAATATCGGATGAAATTTCACAAGGACGTGGTGATTGATCTGGTTTGTTTCCGCAAACTAGGCCACAACGAGCAGGACGAGCCATTCGTCACGCAGCCATTAATGTACAAGAAAATCGCCCAGCATCCTGGCACTCGCAAACTGTACGCAGATCGTTTGACGACAGCCGGTACGGTGAGCGCGACGCAGGGTGATGATCTGGTCACCAACATCCGCGCGCGTCTTGACGCAGGCAAAAGCACCAACACCAAAATCTTGTATGGCATCAAGCCGCCGCTGGCGGTGGATTGGGCGCCCTACCTCGGTAAAGATTGGCGTGAGCCGGTCGATACCCGCGTACCGCTGGCGCAGCTGCAAATGTATGCGGAGCGTTTGACGCAACCACCGTCCGATTTCAAGTGCCATATGTCGGTCGATAAGCTGCTCGAAGTGCGCCGCAAAATGGGCCGTGGCGAGCAACCGCTGGATTGGGGCATGGCCGAAAATCTGGCGTATGCCTCGCTGGTCGCGAGCGGCCATCCGATTCGTTTGTCGGGGCAGGATTGTGGTCGTGGCACATTCGCCCATCGCCACGTCGTGTTGCATGATCAGAACCGCGAAAAATGGGATTCGGGCATTTATGTGCCGCTGCAAAATATTCAGGAAAAGCAGGCCACGTTTTTGGTAATCGATTCGCTGTTGTCTGAAGAGGCGGTGCTTGGATTTGAATACGGCTACGCGTCTGCCCAGCCCTTCGAGTTGGTGATTTGGGAAGCGCAGTTTGGCGATTTCGCCAACGGTGCGCAGGTCGTGATTGACCAATTTATTTCCTCTGGTGAATCGAAATGGGGTCGCCTGTGTGGCCTCACCATGTTCCTGCCGCACGGCTATGAGGGCCAGGGTCCGGAGCACTCTTCGGCGCGTCCTGAGCGCTTCCTGCAGTTATGTGCCGAGCACAATATGCAAGTGGTGATGCCATCCACGGCGGGACAGCTGTTTCATATGATCCGCCGCCAGGCGCTACGCCAAATGCGCAAGCCGCTGATCGTGATGATGCCGAAATCGTTGTTACGCAAGAAAGAAGCTACGTCACCGATTGAAGATCTCGTGAATGGCA
>JAYVYF010000456.1:0-3120 GCA_043784585.1 Burkholderiales bacterium | reverse complement strand
CGGCTTTCGTGGATTGTTCCTTTGTCCATTTTGCTGATTTTTTTACTGCTGTTTGACGCGTTTGGCTCCGTGAAAAGCGCACTCTTGATTGTGGCGAATATCCCGTTCGCCCTGATCGGTGGCATTTTTGCGCTATTGATAACCGATATTCCGCTATCGGTATCTGCCGCGATTGGCTTCATCGCGCTGTTCGGTCAAGCCGTACTCAATGGCGTGGTGATGGTGACCTACTTTAACCAGCTTCGCGATACGGGTATGCCAATTTTAGAGGTGGTAATGCAGGGCTCGGTTCAGCGCCTGCGCACGGTACTAATGACAGCACTGTTGGCGATGTTTGGGCTTCTACCGATGGCGCTTTCAAAAGCGATTGGTGCGGAGACCCAGCGTCCGTTGGCGATAGTGGTCATCGGCGGACTGGTATCAGCGACCATCTTGACGCTGATTGTGCTACCGACCTTATATTTTGTGTTCTTTGCCAAAGTGAAGCCGAAGCCCAATCTGGCCCCAAACCTGGCGCCCTCCACCAAGGCAATCGAAAGCACACACGGCTCGCCGTGATCTGCCTATGAAAGTCGTTAAAACGGACTTAAGTTATTATTTGTCCATGCAAACAACACAGATTGTCAACCGAGCCACCCCGCACCTTACCCTCGGGTTGGCATTGCTCATTATCTTGACATTGGTATTTACGTTGTCGGGCGTGGTTGCCTACGGGCCCTGGAAGCCGGATGAACCGTACATGTTCGGGCTTATCGACAGCATGTTAAAAACTGGTGACTGGGTAGTTCCCACGCTTGCCGGTGAGCCGTTTATGGAGAAGCCGCCGCTGTTCGTTTGGGTTGCTGCCATGACATCTAAGCTAGCGTCTCCCTGGCTAAATATTGAATACGGTGCTCGTCTTGCGATTGGTATCTTCATGCTGATCACATTCATCGCCATTGCCAATGCGGCACGACGCTGGTGGGGGCGGGGCTTTGGCCGCTATGCCGTGTTGGCGTTACTAGCCAGCGTCGGGCTACAGCAGCACGGACGCATGATGATCGCGGATCTGCCGCTGCTGGCGGGTTTCGCGGTTGCGTTCTGCGGGTGGGCGTGGATGCAGGAGCGACCCATTAAAGGCGGTATCCTGCTTGGCACAGGCATTGGCATGGCGCTGATGGCGAAAGGCTTGCTTGGTCCAGGCGTGCTCGTCTTGTCTGCGTTGCTGTTACCTTTGCTGTTTCGTTTATGGCGAACCCGGTCTTATGCGCAGGGATTGCTGGTAACAATCGCAGCAAGCTTGCCTTGGATTTTGATCTGGCCGATAGCCCTTTATGGGCGTAGTCCAACGCTTTTTATGGACTGGTTCTGGATCAACAACGTTGGTCGTTTTTTGGGCTTTTCGGTGCCCACTTTGGGTGCAGAGCATGAAAGCGGACATTTAATCCAAACCATCCCCTGGTTTACCTTTCCGGCGCTGCCGCTGGCGCTTTGGGCGCTCTGGGTGTTTTGGCGGCGCTGGCGGGTGTCGGACTCAAACACGGCCGGCAACTTGCAGCCCGCATTTCAAGTGAGCCTGGTGGTGTTAGCGGTGTTATGCGTGGTGCTCGGGGTGTCGGCGTCTGGCCGCGTCGTCTACCTGTTGCCGATGTTGATTCCATTGGCCATTATTAGCGCGCCTGCAATCACGATGCTTCCTGATCGTTTTAGCCGAGTCTCAGATTGGACGGCCCGTATTATTTTTGGCGCCGCAGCAGCTGCATGCTGGATAGTCTGGTTTTGTTTTTTTGTTGTACAAGAACCACTGCGCCTGCCAATACTCGCAAAGCATCTGCCCATGGATTTTCCGTTTCATGTCGATCCGTTAGGAGCTGCGATAGCGCTATTATTGATGATGGGATGGATTTTTATCATCAACTATTTACCGCGCCTGGCTGCGCGTGCAGCGATTAGCTGGGTGAGCGGACTCATCCTTGTCTGGGGCACCGCGTTAGCACTTTTATTGCCGTGGATTGACGCGGCCAAGAGCTATCAGTCCACTTTTACTTCGTTGGCGGGATCACTGGGCGAAAACAAGTCTTGTGTTGCCAGCGTTGGGCTGGGGGAATCCGAGCGCGCGATGCTAACCTACATTGCGGATGTTGAACCGCAACGACGAGAGCTTGATCGTGGCAGTGAATGCGATGCGCTGCTGTGGCAAGGCTTCGCGAGCGATGGCCCGCGTGGACTTGACGCGAAGGAGTGGCAACTCAAATGGGAGGGCGCGCGGCCAGGTGAACGGCGGGAGCGTTTCTGGCTTTTTACGCGCACTCACATCCATAGTTCATTGGTTGCGAAGCATAATGGTCTGCTGCCAGTTTTGATACACCCTGTGAGCAAAATACGTTAGCGAGATTGCCATTGTGTTCGGTCGTGAGCTAATTCTTGAGCCAGCCGTTGAACTAATCAAGCGGCACTGCGCGTCCTCCGAAGCGCGACTGACAACCGGCGAATTTCATTGTCAACTTGGCGTGGCTTCGCCTGAGCCATGCTGAAATCGGGGCCGCTTAAAATGCGCTTGCCATATGACTCATAAGCGGCAGATCCAGTTGGCCAGTTAGCCAAAAATTCATCGCGCCAGCGCTTCTGGCTGTAATTAATCGGCAACGCATCAACAAAAACGTCCTTTATTTTTATGCCGTATAGCACCGATCCTGTGCGGGCAGGTCGGGTTGAAATTCGCGTGAGCAAGCCAAATTGGGTATCCCTGAAATTAGGCATGCCGGCGGCACCGTTGTTGATGATCCAGCGATTGCGGTTTGCAAACGTGAATTCGCGTAGCGCGGGTGCGCACGTGTGACTGCTGGCAAACCCGTCGACTTCAGCCATCGAAAAAAAATGCTCGAGTCGATCATGCTGATTCGCCTCATCGAGCGCATCGACATCAAATTGCCAGCCTGAAAGAGATTCAGCGTCGCCGTGAACAATACCAATGCGCACATCCCCGACATGGGCGACGGCGTGCATGGGAAGCTGGTCTAAGCGTGCTCGGAGTACTGGAAAGGTCAATGAGATTCGGCGAAGTTGTTGAAGAATCTGGTTGGAGCGCGCGACTTCAATGTCCGACACAGAGTCTGGATAAGCACATCCGCAGCCAGCGCT
>JAYVYF010000455.1:0-3324 GCA_043784585.1 Burkholderiales bacterium | reverse complement strand
CATCGGCGTTTGAAAATAAAGAACTCGAATTCAAAGTTATCAAGCTCGACAAAAAGCGTAACAACGTGGTCGTTTCACGCCGCGCTGTGATGGAAGCTTCCGCTGGTGTTGAGCGTCAGGCATTGATGTCGACCTTGAAAGAAGGCGCAATTGTTAAAGGTATTGTCAAGAACATCACCGACTACGGCGCGTTCGTTGATTTGGGCGGTATTGATGGTCTGTTGCACATCACCGATCTGGCGTGGCGTCGCGTCAAGCATCCGTCGGAAGTATTGACGGTGGGCGACGAAGTTGAAGCCAAGATCCTGAAATTTGATCAAGAGAAAAACCGTGTTTCGCTCGGTATGAAGCAGCTTGGCGATGATCCTTGGATGGGACTTGCACGTCGCTACCCACAAGGCACGCGCTTGTTCGGCAAAGTTACCAACCTGACCGATTACGGCTCATTTATTGAGATCGAAGCGGGTATCGAAGGCTTGGTTCACGTTTCTGAAATGGACTGGACAAACAAGAACGTTCATCCTGCCAAAGTTGTTTCTTTAGGTGATGAAGTTGAAGTCATGATTCTTGAGATAGATGAAGAGCGTCGCCGCATTTCGCTGGGCATGAAACAGTGCAAGCAAAACCCGTGGGATGAATTCTCGATGTCGCACAAGAAGGGCGAGCGCGTCAAAGGCACGATCAAGTCGATCACCGATTTCGGTGTGTTTATTGGCTTGCCAGGCAACATCGACGGCCTCGTACATTTGTCGGATCTGTCATGGAATGTGGCGGGAGAAGAAGCCGTCAAGAATTTCAAGAAGGGCGATGAGCTTGAAGCCGTGGTGTTGGCGATTGACGTTGAGCGCGAGCGTATCTCACTCGGCTTGAAGCAAATGGATGATGATCCGTTTAACAGCTACGTTGCTTTGAATGACAAGGGTGCGCTGGTAAAAGGCATCGTCAAAGCAATTGATGCCAAAGGTGCCACCATCACGCTGATGGGCGACATCGAAGGCTATCTGCGCGCATCTGAAGTCTCCCGTGAGCGCGTTGAAGACATCCGCACCCATCTCAAAGAAGGTGATGAAGTCGAAGCTGTAATCGTCAACGTTGATCGCAAGACACGCAATATCAATCTTTCCATCAAAGCACGCGATGCGGCGGATGAAAAAGATGCGATGAAGAAGATGACTGACGATGGTCCAAACAACGCCGGCACGACCAATCTTGGCGCGTTGTTGAAGGCAAAGCTCAAGCAAGGCGAATAAATCGTATTTCTTCCAATCGGGCGGCGTTGATTTTGATGCCCGCCCGATTAGATGATTTATGCTGAAATTTTGATTGAGTGTTTGTCATCGATCTCAAAATAAAGACAACAATAATTTGAATACTCGGTCACCCACGTGAAATCCATGACAAAGTCGGAGCTGATCGAAATTCTATCGGCTCGGCATAGCCAGCTGGCCCCTAAAGACGCTGAACTCGCCGTAAAAACCATGCTGGACGCGATGTCCGATACGCTTGCCACCGGGGATCGCATCGAGATTCGTGGATTCGGTAGCTTCGGATTGAATTATCGTCCACCGCGTACCGGCCGCAATCCCAAGACGGGTGAAAAGGTGCAAGTACCGAAAAAATATGTGCCGCATTTTAAAGCAGGTAAAGAGCTGCGTGAGCGCGTTGATTCGCTCATATTTGCGGACGATCCGGAGGGACAGCCGATGCCGCTCAAGCCGCGTGTTTCTCAAGCAACCGGTGGTTAAAAATTGCAGTTCAAAAATAGTGGCCAGATGTGTGACGCATCTGGCTTTTTTATTTATGAGGTGCGCTGATATGTGTTGGCGAAGCGGGTATTACTACCAGTCGGCGGCGTGAAATTGTGGCTTTGTAATCCGCGCTTTGGTTTTGGGTTTTAAACCTATTTACAATAACGTCTCACAAACGGGTAATTCCGCTGGCTGCCCAATCTTGATATTGCTACACCCCTATCCGCACGCAGAATAGCGCGGGCACGTCATCACCTGGAACTTAAAATCATGCAAATACTGATATGGATCATCCGCGTAGTGGTGGTGCTGTTATTCGTGTGGTTCGCGGCAAAAAACGCTGATCCGATCATGCTGCACGGCTATATGGATGCAACCTTGACGGCGCCGCTCGCGCTTATATTATTGGCATTTTTTGGCGGTGGATTAGTGCTGGGGCTGATGGCGTCATTGATGACGATGTTCCGCCTGAAACGCGAAATCCGAAAATTGAATCGTGCTTTGCAGCATAAAAGCCGCGACGAAATTGCCACGTTGCCGCCCGCGTCACCTGCGCCAGACAGTACCATGCCCCGACTTTGAATTTATGTCGATGCAATTTTCCAGAACCCATCTGTGTCGCCTGCTATCTGGTCACCCGCCATCTTGCCACCTTCCGTTTCGCCAGTTTGTAGGCACCTTGTCATATGAATATTGACGCTGGCTGGCTTCCTTGGGCATTGGTCGGTGCGCTGGTATTTTTTGCGGCGGGCTGGTTTGTAGCACGCCTTGATTTGAAGCAGTTATTGATTGAATCAAGAGCCATGCCGCAGTCGTATTTCAAGGGCCTGAACTTTTTGCTCAACGAGCAGCAAGATAAGGCGATTGAAGCCTTTATTGAGGTCACCAAAACTAACCCGGAAGCCGTCGAGTTGCAATTTGCGCTGGGCAGCCTTTTCAGGCGGCGTGGCGAGGTGGACCGAGCGATCCACGTCCATCAGAATCTTTCCGAGCGCCGTGAGCTTTCGGTCGAGGCGCGCACGACGGCCTTGATTGAGTTGGCCATTGACTATCAAAAATCAGGTCTGACCGATCATAGCGAAAAAATATTATCAGATCTTGCCGTCAAGGCCGTCGGCACCACCTCGCAGCAAGCGCAAACCTTGCGACTGCTGCTGGATGTATATGTGCAGGAAAAAAATTGGTTAAAGGCCATCGATGCTGCTTCGCGTCTCGATGCGGGCGCGCCTGAAGACTACGGCACAACAAAATTATCGCTGTTAAAGCGACGGCGCTATCAACGAGAAATAGCGCATTTTTATTGTGAGCTGGCCACCGAGTTGCGTTCGAATCACCAGCAAGAATCCAGCGCCTTGGGCACACCAGGCACGCTTGATGTGGCCAATGCTTACCTCGATTCAGCGTTGGTCGCAGATCCCGCGTGCGTGCGTGCCAATTTGATGCGCGGCGAGTGGCAGGCAAAGGCTGATCAGCATGTGGACGCGATTGCGACCTGGCATAAAATCGAGCAGCAGGATCCGGCCTTTTTGGGCCTGGCGGCGGATCGATTGCTCGACAGCTATCGCGCGCTTGGCAA
>JAYVYF010000454.1:0-2882 GCA_043784585.1 Burkholderiales bacterium | reverse complement strand
TCTCCTTTTGTCTTAGCAACTAAAGGGTACCGCAATTGCTACTCCTCACCCCCCTGCCGATTCGACCCAAGGTGCGACAAGTCGAACGCCCGGATTCTTTTATGGCTTGAAAAGTACGCTATTAGAAGGGTTTGTAAATTAATATCGCAAATAAACCGGGCTAATTCAATGAAGTCAGTTTCAGCGCTTTTTGTGATGGTTGCGTCGATGATAGGCATGTCTGCGTCAGCGAGCGCAACTCGTCCACTCGTCACAGTGATGGACGCCACGCAAATTAGCTCGACCTGTGACGCCGCACTCGCACGTGCAAGCGAGACGGTCAAAAAACTTCAAGCTAAAAAAGGTGATAACGGATTTTTGAAATCCTGGAATGATTTACAGATTGACCTTGAAAATACCGGCAATCCGCTGGGGCTGATGGCGAATGTCCACCCCGACAAAGCCGCGCGCGATGCCAGCGATGCGTGTGTGTTGAAGCTGACCAGCTTTGGCACCGATCTTTTTCAAAATGAAAAGCTCTACAAGCGCGTCACCGCGGTGGTGCCTAAAAATGCAATTGATGCCAAGTTTAAAAAAGATTTGATCGAAGGCTTTGAAGATACGGGCGTGACTTTGCCGCTTGAAAAACGCGCGCGGGCCAAAGCTATTTTTGAAAAGCTTGAAGAATCAAGGCAGGCGTTTGACCGCACGGTGCGCGACGACAAAACGCGTGTGACGTTTTTAGTTGAAGAATTAAAGGGTTTGCCAGCAGATTATTTATCGAGCCGCAAGCTTGATGAGAAGGGCGGATTATCGCTGACGCTGGAATATCCTGACTACAATCCGTTTATGCAAAACGCCACCAGCGAAGCTGCGCGTGAACGCTATTTTCGCGCTTTCTTAAGCCGTGGCGGCGCGCCAAATCTTAGTCTGCTCGATGAGATTTCGGGACTTCGCCGAGAACTGGCCGGGCTGTATGGCTTTGCGAGCTATGCCGATTATTCGTTGCGCCGGAAGATGGTCGAAAACACACTGACGGTGACCCGGTTTTTAGCCGAAGTCAAGGCGGCTGTAACAGAAGCAGAAAAGCGTGAGATCGCCGAGCTGACTGAACTCAAGGCCCGCGAGACCGGCAAGCCATTGGTTGAGACCAAATTAAACAAATGGGATTTGGCGTTTTACCAGGAAAAAATTAAACAAAATCGATTCAAGATCGATCAGGAAGCATTACGCAAGTATTTTCCAACGGATGCCAGCGTGGCTTACACCTTGCTGGTCGCTGAAAAACTGTATGGTCTGAAATTTGTTGAGGTAACGCTACCGCCGCAAAATATTTGGCACAAAGATGTGCGGTATTTCGATGTGACTGACGGCAAAACCGGCAAATTTATATCTGGCTTTTACCTTGATCTATTCCCGCGTGAAGGCAAATACGGCCATGCCGCCGCGTTTCCCATTCGCGGCGTTTCGACGCTGGCCAAGCGCACCCCTTCAACCGCGTTGGTGACCAACTTTAATCGCGTCGGCTTGAACCACGATGAGCTGGAAACATTGATGCACGAGTTCGGTCATGTCTTGCATGGGGTGTTATCAACGACCACGTATAACCCCGAAGCGGGCACTAATACGCTGATCGATTTCGTGGAAGCACCCTCCCAGATGTTTGAAGAGTGGGCACGACGCGAGCAGGCATTGATGTTGTTCGCGACCGTTTGTAAAGATTGCCCCAAGCTCGACAGCGACATGATCAAACGCATTGACGAAGCACGTCGCGATGGCCGCGGTTTGCGCTACGCAAGGCAACATTTGTTCGCTGATTTTGATATGGCCCTTGCGGGCGAAAAATCGGCATCTGCGATGGATGTTTGGACGCGGCTGGAAAGCGCGACGCCGCTAGGTTACGTGGACGGCACGCAGTTTCCCGCCAGCTTTTCGCACATTGCAGGCGGATATGCCGCCGGATATTACGGCTATATGTGGTCTGAAGTGATCGCACTGGATATGCTATCCGCGTTCGGCAGCAATATGATGGACGAAAAAGTGGGCGCGCGCTACCGTGACATCATTCTATCCAACGGTGGCCAAGTAGCACCGAAAGAATTGGTCAAACAATTTCTGGGGCGCGAGCCGAACAACAAAGCGTTTTTTGAGGAGCTGGCGGGGAAAAGAATTTGAGAGTTTGCCCAATGTAGATTGGGCTGGCAGAACGCGCTAGCTCACATTTGCCCCGTGCAGCCAACCCAACCTATGAATCTAAGCTAAGCCGTCAGTCTTAATCGATACCCTACCGCCAAAACAGATCGGGACTTCAGCCGATTCCAGCGCAGCAAATTGTCGACGCCCACATTGAATTTAGTGGCAATGGCATATAAGGTGTCGCCGCTACGGACCACATAGAGCGCAGGCCTGAATATTTTATTTTGTGTCACCAATGCCCTTTTGTTTGAGGCCACCGATTCGCTGACTTTTACCCCCGCCAATGCGTTGCTGGCAGGGTTTGCAGTGGAGTTTGTAGACACGGTGCTATCGTTTGGTTGAGCGGCGGTAGCGGCAGAGGCAGAAGTGACAACCGCGGCCTGCACCGGCGGCGTGTGCGGCATCAAAGTGTCGGTGCTGGGTGCCGCATACGGGCTCGGTTCAAGATTCGCCGTAGTGGTGACCTGAGTTCGAGCTGAAGTGGCTGATAGCGCGTTCGCATTCAAAGCCGTACTACTACGCGTGGTGGCTGCGGAACTGCCCTGCGCATTTTTAAGCGCTGTTTTCTTGTCCAGCATCGCGGTCATGGCCTTGGCCTGCCCGGCCATCGGCACCATGAAGGTGGCGGGCTTTGCAAATTTGCCTTTACGCTCAGCAAAAGGCCCGCCAGTGGCGCGCAGATATGAGCCCGTCATTCCATAGCGTCG
>JAYVYF010000453.1:0-3284 GCA_043784585.1 Burkholderiales bacterium | reverse complement strand
CGCAACACCGCCGCCAGGGCCCGACGCGGAATCGAGCCATCGATGCAATAGTAGTCGGGTGAAATGCGACCCACTGCGGGAAAGGCGGCTTTGCGGCCTGACCAGAATTTAAGGCGCTCGGTTTCGTTGTTTGAGACGCGACAAGCGGTCGCACCCGCTGCCCTCATTACCGCCTCCATTTTGGCGATTTCCTCTTCCACTTCTTCAGGCGTGCCATCGGATTCGCACAGCAAAATTGCCGCCGCGTTTAAATCGTAATCCGCGTGAACAAAGCCCTCTACCGCCTCGGTGGCAAGCTTGTCCATCATCTCCAGCCCGGCGGGAACAATGCCCGCGCCGATCACGCTGGCAACCGCCTCGCCTGCCTTCTCGACATCATCAAAACTCGCCATCACCACGCGGGCTAATTGCGGCTTCGGCGTGAGCTTGACGGTGACTTCAGTGGTGATGCCGAGCATGCCTTCCGAGCCGGTCATCAGCGCTAGCAGATCATAGCCGGGCGCATCCAGCGCATCCGAGCCCATGATCGCTTTTTCGCCCTCCATCGTGACGACCTCGATTTTGAAAATATTATGTACCGTCAAACCATATTTCAGGCAGTGCACGCCACCCGAATTTTCAGCCACGTTGCCGCCGATGGAGCAGGCAATCTGCGACGAAGGATCGGGGGCGTAATACAAATTTAACGGCGCCACCGTTTCTGAAATTTTTAAATTGCGCACGCCGGGCTTGACGCGCGCGGTGCGCGCCAGCGCATCCACATTCACGATCTGATTGAATTTAGCCATCGACATCAGAATGCCATCACCCAGCGGCGTCGCACCACCCGACAAACCCGTACCCGAGCCGCGGGCGACCACTTTCACACCGCCGTCATGCGCCACACGCAGAATCGCTTGAACCTGCTCGACTGTCGACGGCAACACGGCCAGCATCGGCAATTCTCGGTACGCCGACAGCCCGTCGCATTCGTAGGGAAGCAAATCTTCCTTCTCGGTCAACAGTGCATGCGACGGTAAAATCGCGCGCAGCTTGATAATTAATGCACCGCGCGACATCGGGGAAATGGTGTCTAGAACTGCCGCCATAAATAATTATCCATTTTTAGCAAACTTAAATAAACATTACTAACGCTCGTCCTTCATCATAGCCAACTATGACAAATCCTGCTCGCAAACAAACAAAAGCAACTCTTACCGTGAATGCGATAATCGCTGCCGGCGGAATCCGGTAAATTCAAAGAAGCGAGGAAATAGATATGGCAGGATATGAATCATTCTTGTTGTGGGCGCTGGCCGGAATATTGGTGCTGGTCGGCCTTGCCGGTACCATTTTGCCGATGCTGCCCGGCGTGCCGTTTGTATTTGGTGGCTTGTTGGTCGCTGCCTGGATTGAAAATTTTCAGCGAATCGGCTGGCCCACGCTGACGATTCTGGCACTGCTCACAGTACTGGCGATGGTGATTGATTTCATCGCTACCATGATGGGTGCAAAACGCGCGGGTGCATCCAAACTAGCCCTGCTAGGGGCAGCGATTGGCAGCGTCGTTGGGCTATTTTTTGGGCTGATTGGAATTTTTATTTTTCCTTTTATTGGCGCAGTAATCGGCGAATATCTTGCGCACCAGAAATTAGGTCAGGCCGGAAAAGTTGGCGTTGCCACCTGGCTGGGATTGCTATTCGGCGCACTTGCCAAGCTAGCGTTGGCGCTGACCATGATTGGCGTTTTTGTGATTGCCTATTTATGGAAGTAAGCAGGTTTGAAAGTCCGCGCGCTGCGCTTAACGAATGACCTGTATAACGTTCGCAATCGCAAGCGCGACCAATGCCGTTAGCGTTCCGATCATGCCTGCGGCCCGTCCCGATGAAGCGCCCGAAGTTTGATAAAGACCGCTCGCATGCGCCAAGCGCGACAAAATAAAAACCACCCCAAAAATATGTAGCGCAATTGCGGGCGCATGATTGATCTCGTAGACGGCAAGCAACACAATAAACAGAGGAATAAATTCTGCGGCGTTCCCATGCGCGCGCATAGCCTGCTGCAATGAGGTCTGTCCGCCATCACCCAGACCAACCCTCAGACCTTGCCGCAACTTAATCACCGGAACCGTCAAGATAACGAGAATCAACGCTAACAGTGCACCATAAATTGCCGTAACGGGAACAAGCATTTGAGCCAACATCCGAGCCTCCTGAGAACTTTTTTAGCCATATTTCCAGCGAATTTATTTACCTAAAAAATCTACTATGAAAATTATTCCAATCCTGATTTTAACCTTCAATAGCTGTGTAATGCAGGCGTTCGCAGGCGTGCCACAATCACAAACATGGCCGCAAAAACCGATCCGAATTGTTGTCGCCGCGCCGCCTGGCAGCTCGCTGGATATTGTGTCACGCCTGATTGCCGATAAATTAAAAGACCGGTTCCAGCAGGCCATTATTGTCGACAACAAACCTGCCGCTGGCGGCACGGTGGCCGCCACAGAAGTTGCCAAAGCCAAGGCCGACGGCTACACGCTTTACATGGGTTTCAATGGCCCGCTGGCCAATGCACCCGGGCTTTATAGGAATTTGCCGTACGACCCGAGGCGTGATTTTTCACCCGTCATTTTAGCGGCGCGCCAGCCTAATGTTTTAGTCATCAACCCAAGCTTGCTAGCAAACAATCTCAAACAATTTTTGGTACTCGCAAAATCACAACCCGGTAGACTCAATTACGCCAGCGTGGGCAACGGCTCGGTTTCGCATTTATCGATGGAACTGCTCAAACGCGAGGCGGCGATAGATATCACGCATGTCCCTTTCAACGGCGGACCCCCAGCGGTGCTGGCCGTGATGGCAGGCGATGCAGGCGGCGCAAATGGTGACATACAAGCCATATTCACCGCACCTTCCAATGTGTTGGCGCAGATCAAAGCGGGCAAGCTTAAAGCGATCGCCGTGACTAGCGCGCAGCGTTTTGCCTTGCTGCCGGATGTGCCCACTGTGGCCGAATCTGGCGTTACAGCACTCGCTAGTTTTGAAGCAATTTCTTGGAATGCGCTGGTCGCACCACGCGATACTCCACCCGCCATCGTGGCGCGATTAAATGCCGAAATTAACGCGATTTTGCTGGATACAGATGTGAAGAAAAATTTACCAATGCAGGTATTGAGGTGGGTGGCGGCACAGCGGAATGGCTGCGCGATTGGATGACTGCAGAGGCAGTGAAATGGGGCGCGATTATTCGGCTGACCGGGGCGAGTATCGATTGATGATTTAAAATTGAAAAACTAGCGTGGGACC
>JAYVYF010000452.1:0-1505 GCA_043784585.1 Burkholderiales bacterium | reverse complement strand
AATCTATGAACGAAGCGATAAGTTGCTGCATTCAAAGACGGTGTTGATTGATGGCGTCTGGTCGAGTGTGGGTTCCAGCAATCTCGATTGGCGCAGCTTTCTGCATAACGATGAAGTAGTGGCTATTGTCCTTGGCACCGCATTTGGCACCCAGATGTTGAAGATGTTTGAGCAAGACTTGGCGGCATCACAACAGGTGACGTTGGAGCAATGGGAATCGCGGCCGCTGTTGTTGCGGGTTAAAGAGAGCGCGGCGCGTTTATGGGCTTACTGGCTATAAAAGTGAAAGTGAAAGTGAAAGTGCAAGTGCAAGCGATGAATATTTCTAAAGTTAACGTTGTAGCGGGTGTGCTCGCGTTTGCAATCGCGGTTTTTTTTGGCGGTGAAAGCTTGGCGGCATCGGTTCGTGCAGAAGAGGGTGCCACGTCGCCTGCTGCGCTGCTACAACTCAGAGAATCATTACGCGGTCGCATGGCGAATAGCCCGTTCAAAATTCCGCTGATTATTGAATCGGTACAGTCTTCCGACAATGTCGAGGGCGATGTGTACGCAGAAATTAAGCATCCGTTTGCAACCGTCAGCTCAGCGCTTGCTGTGCCGCAAGTGTGGTGTGATATTTTGGTTCTGCATTTAAATACGAAGTCATGCACGCTGCAACCGGACGCCACCAACCCCATTGGCGCACCGACGCTGTTGATGATGGTTGGTAAAAAAGTCGAGCAGCCCGCGAAAGACGCTTATCCAATCGCGTTGTTATGGAGAGAAGGCAGTCGCAAAGCGGATTTTTTACAGATCAATTTGTCAGCGGATTCTGGCCCACTTGGCACTCGCAATTACCGCATTGTGATGGAGGCGGCGCCGACCGAAAACGGCCAGACCTTCATCCATCTATCGTATTCCTATGGCTTTGGCACCACGGCAAAATTTTTGATGAAGGCATATTTAAATACTGTGGCGCGCGACAAGGTTGGCTTTACGGTTACCGGCAAACAGTCCAACGGCGAGCCGATTTATGTTGAGGGGTTGCTGGGCTTGGTTGAGCGCAACACGATGCGCTACCACTTGGCCGTCGAGGCCTACCTTGGCGCATTGCGCGTGCCAAAAGCGATGCAGTTTGAAAAGCGGATTAGTGACTGGTTTAACGCGGCTGAGCGCTACCCACGGCAACTACATGAAGTCGAGCGCAGCCAGTATTTGTTCATGAAACGACTTGAATCCAGCAAGCAGACCGCTCCAATCTAGCGTTGGATTTAAAGCTCTGGCTTTTTGCGAAGTCTCCTGATTAAAAGTCATACTTTGGTGGACTTGAAACAGGAGTTGGTTTGAAATAGCTCATGATTTTCCTTGAACTACAAATCAACCCTAAACCGCGGCACCGGATTTCTGTTCAGGTGCTTGACCGTAGTAAGGCGACACCTGAATAACGCAAGCCGCGATCAGCGCCCACATAAACAATGCGTTAGCGCCATAAACGGCATGCCGATACGTGATTTTTCCGACATTTC
>JAYVYF010000451.1:0-3376 GCA_043784585.1 Burkholderiales bacterium | reverse complement strand
AACAACGCGTCCGCCTTCGCTTTGGCCGCCGCTTTATCAGCATCTTTCGCATCTTTTGCGATTGAAATCAGAATATGGCTGGCTTTGCGTTCTTCTTTTTGAATGTAACGCGTGCTATTGGCTTCGTATGCTTTTTTGATGTCTTCCACAGGCACTTGAATCGTGGGCGCCAGGGTATCGATTGAAAACTCAACATACTCCGCGCGAACTTGTTCAGGGATCGTAAATTCGAGCGGCTTGCTGTCGTAATAAGCTTTGGCCTGCTCACTGGTGATTTTTACTTTAGCCTGAAACGGCTCGGGCGAAATATTGACAATCGCGACCTCTCGGGACTGGTCCACGGCAAGGAAATATTGTTGCACGCTGGCACTGGCAGTGATTCCCGTCAGGGCAACGCTTTCCACAAATTGTTGGCGGGCGAGATCGCTGCGTAACAAAGCTTCAAACGATTTTGCACTCGATCCGCGGCCTTGCAACATACTTTCATAACGCACAGGCGAAAACACGCCATTGTCCTGAAAGGTGGGTTCATTACTGATCCATTCGCGCAACGATTGGTCGCTAACGGTGAGTTTGCTTGATTTCACCGCCTTAAGTAGCAGACGCTGATCAATTAGCTGATTGAGTACCGACTTGCGCATCTCGGGATTATCCATAATTGATGCATCGATGTCTTTGCCGAACTGCGAACGGAATTGATCAAGCTGGTTGCGCACTGCATTATTGAATTCAACAGAAGAAATTTTTTCATCCCCCACAGTCGCGACCGAATCCTGTCCCGGCGCTGAACGCACATAAGATTCAACACCCCATAACGCAAAGGGAATCGTAATAACGGCGAGGATAACTTTGGCGAGCCACGATTGCGCGGCTGTACGAATAGATTCAAGCATAATAGTAGGGTTTTTAAGATTTTAAATAAAACAAAAGCGCGCAAACAAAAGTTTGAATCAGCCCTCAAACCAATGAAGTAATCGCCGGGAACGATATGCGTGTCTCACGTATTTTTAACTCCAAAGCTTTATTGGCCAAAAGAAGCACTGAGAACAACGCGCAATTATAGCGCCATAGACTTGCTTGGGCAAAGACCACCCTCCAACCCGATAAACATTAAAGCCTGTCGTCGAAATGGCTCGCAACCGGAAGCGAATCTATATGAGAATATCCTTACCGCATGGCACATCACACGCATACGATTAAATTGCCGCGCTTCCGTTTAACAACAAAGAAAAAAAACAAAAAGGGCGCAATGAATGCGCCCTTTTTTGCTATCACCGGGCTACAACGAGCCTGCTACCAACCATGCACCCAATGGTTTAAAACTGAAATCATGATTATCTCTGCTACTTGCATGAGCACGCACAATTCACAAAAATTTATTGTACCCTACGCTCAATCGTGATTTGCTCGATTTCCACGCGGCGGTTGGGTTCCAAGCATTTAATCAATGCCACACGGTTTTTCTCTGTACAGGTGACAATCGGGCTTGCTTCGCCCCGTCCTTCGGCCTTGAGACGACTTGCATCAATGCCCTTGCTAATCATATAGTTTTTTACTGAAACCGCACGACGCTCTGATAATTTTTGGTTATATTTATCCGAGCCGAGACGGTCGGTATAGCCCGTAATGGTCACGTTATTAACGTTTGTATTGGTGTTCAGCACGCTTATAACTTCATCCAGCTTGGGTTGCGGCAACCGTAATTTTGCGCTATCGAATGTAAACAGCTCAGTGGCGGAAACCGTAGTGCGTTCCGTCCGTATGGGCGGTGGAGGCGTTGGCGCAGGTGTAGGCATAGGCGCTGGCGGCGGTGCAACTTCTCGAACTGGCTCAGGTGTCTGCGCGGTACGAATAATGGGCGCCGACGGCTTATCAAAAGCGTAAATTAGCCCGACTGTCACATAGTTAGTTTTAGCGCGATCGAAACCAAAATTAAACCCGCTCAAATAACCAAATACGCGGCGATAATCGGCCTGCATGGACCACTGATCGCCGAGTGCGGCTTGAAATCCGGCACCTGCGGTGAGATAGGGCGATGTACGGGTTCGTGTGCCTAGAAGCTGAGTTGTCGCACGGTCACGTTCGTAGCCGGTACCAGCCAACAAAAACGGCCGAAAGGATTTGCGTGAAAACATATAAAGCGCATCTACGCCCAACGTTGCCTGCCGATAGGTTGCATTATTATTATCTGTCTTAGCGTACGTGCCACCCATTTGCAGATCCCACGATTCGGAAATGGGTTTGCCAAAACGCAAGCCACCGCCCACAGCACTCTTGTCCACACCAAACCGCTTGTCTGGGTCAAGGACATTAATACTTGGCGCGATGTACCAAGAAGGATTGTAAAGCGTCGTTTGCGCATGGACGGCGGTGGCGGTGGCGCCAGAAGCCAAGGCCACTGCAATTACGATTTTGTTCAAATTGTTCATAAATACCCTAAGAAATTAATCAAAAATACGGAAATAAGTCGCAGATATGCATTTGCAAAAAATAACGTTTTAATTACAGTTAACTCGCGTTTAGACCGGACTCACCCTCTACCCTGCATCAATAGAATGACGGACTCTGTACGCTGATGCACGCCAGGACCTAGCGGGCCCGTGAGGAGGGAATTACATGATCCGAGCATCTCTGATGCACTGCATTCACAACGGTTTGCGGCCGCTGATGACGCGTAACAAGATAACCACAATTGCCACCACCAGCAAAATGTGGATAAATCCACCCAAGGTGTAGGAGGTCACGAGACCTAGAAGCCACAAAATCAAAAGTATTACAGCAATGGTGTAAAGCATGGTTACGCTCCCTGAAATAGGCAAAATAGGCAGGCCGAATTGGCTACTGCTCAATATTTTCTCGCATTACTGTGCCAGTTCCAGCGCTAAAGCTCTGTTCGGTGTCGCACATAACAAAAACATTTGCGAGTAGTGTATGTACGTAAGCTATCTCGCCGTTGCGTGCACTAAACTCTTAACCATAAGAATTCGGCTTGTTTTCAAAAAATATCCTGTACGCTCTCGCACATATGCTGAAGCGCTTTTAAGCTAATCTCATACCGAATGTATTAGCCAATTTCAAACAGAATCTCAACGAGCGGTAGACCCGCAGGCATGTATGCAAACGCTAGCGCAATGGCGGAAATTAAAAAATTTGTATTTTATAAGGACACCTTGAAATTGAAATGGGATACCAAAGCGTTACGCGCAAATCTTGAGAATCTAAGTCGGCACATGCGGCAGTGGTCATCACAGCTGCATCGCGACGAGCCAAGTTGCCCATTCGATTCTGCTGAAGCGCCATTGCGCGCAGAATTGTTTAGCGCAGATCAAATGGAGCGGCATGGAAGAATTCTCGCTGACTCGCACAAGATTGCGCT
>JAYVYF010000450.1:0-5223 GCA_043784585.1 Burkholderiales bacterium | reverse complement strand
ATCAAGAAGCTGGCGGATGGCTTGCTGAACAATCCGGCACTCATCGAAGTCGCGCGTCGCAATTCAACCGTTGAAATGATCACGCAAAAAGTACATCCGGTTGATCGTGACAAGAAAAAAGACTTGCTGATTCATCTCATCAAACAAAACAACTGGCATCAGGTACTGGTGTTTACACGCACCAAGCACGGTGCAAATCGTTTGGCTGAGCAGCTTAACAAGTCAAACATTACGGCCTTAGCCATTCACGGCAACAAGAGCCAGGCAGCCCGCACCAAAGCGTTGGCTGAATTTAAAACCGGTGACCTCGCCGTACTGGTAGCTACTGATATTGCAGCGCGCGGAATCGACATCGACCAACTGCCGCATGTCGTGAATTTTGAAATTCCCAATGTGCCCGAGGATTATGTGCACCGAATTGGCCGTACGGGGCGCGCAGGCGCGACCGGTGAAGCGATTTCACTGGTCTGCGTGGATGAGAAAAAAATGTTCTACGACATCGAGCGTTTGATTAAGCGCGATGTTGAGAGCGTGGTTATTCCTGGATTCGAGCCTGATCCAAACGCAAAGCCCGAACCCATTCAATTGCGTTCCCAGGATCATCAACCGCGTGGCAGAGGTCAGGGAAACAAGCCCAGTCAACCGCGGGGTCAAAGCGGACGCGCAAAATCAGCGAGCGGAAGTAACGGTATCGGCAACGCAGGAAGCAGAGCGGATGCGGGCCGCAGGCCACTAGGCGAGGCCAAACGCACGCCATCTCAGGGCGCACGCGGTACGGGTGCCAGTCTAGGCGCGTCACAACAAGCACGCCGCACCGGCGGTGGCGGTGTTGCATCCGCAACCCCGGCATTATTTCGCAAGTCTGGGCGCTAAAGTCTGAGCAATGAAGGCCGGGAAGCAGCCTGCATTGCCACCTGCACAGCAATGCAGGCTGAATTCGACATGAGGCGGTTACGAAATTTTAGGGATTGAACAAGGGACTGTGAATTCACAGAACGCTGCTAATATTTTTTGCAGCTTCTGCACAGTTCCTCTTTTCCTCCGCTTTCGCTACCGTTTCCGTCGCCGCGTCCGCCACGCCGATTAGAGCCAGCCACGCGATGTCTGACCCGCTGACGTTTAAGCCGGCTCAAGTTACCTCAATTGTGGGGCGCACATTTGCCGCTCATAAAAAACCGCAGTAGCAAAGCTGCAAAGCGACGAAACGTCTGAAATTACCGGGCGCTATTCTCCGGCCGAGTAGATCGCGGTCGGCAACCCTGCATCCAATCTGGGCATTGCCAGAGCGACGAAAACAACGGCCCTATTCGCCAGAGTAAATTTTGGCGCCGCGCCGATGCCCCATCGCCGGACAGGTGATCCTACACTGGGTAGTCCAACGGTCATATTGTTTCCGATCAGCAAGGTCAAACGTCATTCCAATCCACGGATCAGTGCATATCTGAGCACTTGCAGCCACGGCGAAAATGGGCACTAAGCGCTTGGTGGTAACGGGTTCGCAGATAATCGTGGACCGAGCGATATGAACCTTCGTTCGGCTAACAAGCGAGCAGAATTAGTGAAACAGAAGCTCATCACACTCGCCGCGCCGACTGACCGCATTGAGATTGCGACCAAGATTAAGCCTGCCGTTGTCTTGCCCGCCCGTTGCGGATAACAGCGTTGAAGGCCGCCAACGCAATCGTCGGGTTGAGATATCTTTACTCTAATGTTTTTTGCGTCAGAGAGCTCACGTCGGCAGCAAGGCGCGTTAATTGCCCGCACACCACGCCTCTGCTGAATACGAAACCCGTTATACTTTTTATATAAATTTATGTAAGTAACGAAGGCGCGTGCCAGCAGCATCGCGCTCGGGTAAAAACAAAAGCGCGTTGCGTCTGCAAGACTTTGAGGATGATGTGAACCTGCGCAATATCTTGTTTTTGATTGGAATACATCAATGAGTCGCGTTCGATGCGCCCGTCGAGGCGAAATTCATCACCTCAATTCTGCGCCCGGTCCGACCGCCCTATGACCGCCCTATGCCCGCGCGTGATCGACAAGTGATTAGCAGGCAGCAAAACATTTTAAGCTCGGTCGGCCACAGGAGAATCGCATGCAAATCTTACTGAATTTTTCCAGAACCATCGACGGGCTGAATAATCGCATCGGCCACTTTGCCTACTGGCTTACCTTGGTTGCAGTTCTTGTCAGTTCGGGCAACGCCACTTATCTTTATGTATTTGGCGACAGTTCAAATGCTTGGCTGGAACTGCAGTGGTATCTATTTTCGGCCATTTTTCTGCTTTGCGGCGGCTATGCATTGCTGCACAACTCGCATGTGAGAATTGACGTCGTTTATTCTCGTTGGTCGCGGCCTACACAGCTTTACATCGATGTTTTCGGCATCCTGTTTTTTTTGATGCCCATGGCCATTCTCATTCTTTATTTGTCATGGCCGGTGTTCATAAACGCATACATGAGCAAAGAAATGTCATCGAACGCCGGCGGTTTAATTGTTTGGCCTGCCCGAATGCTCATGCCCGTTGGATTTTTCTTGCTGGTGCTGCAAGGTTTCTCGGAACTGATTAAACGCATCGCGATTATTCAGGGGCTGATACCTGATCCGACGCTAGATGACGGGACAACGGCGGAAGAAGAATTGGCGTGGGCCATTCAGGAAGCGCGTGAAAAAGAATCGCTTCAATCAAAAGCTCCGGGCCTAGGCCTGTAAACGCCTGAACATTCAAATCTCACCACGAAAAATCAGAAGAAAGCATAGGACAAGCATCAGATGACGCAATTCATCATTCACAACATGGCCCCCTTAATGTTTATTGGGCTGTTTGTATTTTTATTATTAGGCTATCCCGTCGCATTTTCTCTCGGCGCCTGCGGTATCGTTTTTGGACTCGTCGGGATTGAGTTGGGCTTATTATCGCCATCATTGTTCCAAGCGCTTCCCGAACGCATTTGGGGGGTCATGTCGAATGACACGTTGTTGGCAATCCCCTTCTTTACGTTCATGGGCTTAATCCTTGAACGAAGCGGGATGGCAGAGGATCTGCTCGATACGATCGGTCAATTATTTGGCCCCATTCGCGGTGGACTGGCGTTCGCGGTCATTTTTGTCGGTGCGTTGCTCGCCGCGACCACTGGCGTGGTGGCGGCGTCTGTAATCTCAATGGGACTGATCTCATTGCCCATCATGCTTCGCTACGGTTATGACCGGCGCGTTGCGGCGGGCGTGATCTGCGCGTCGGGCACGTTGGCGCAGATTATTCCGCCATCTCTGGTGCTGATTATCATGGCAGATCAACTCGGTAAATCAGTCGGCGACATGTATGCGGGCGCATTCATCCCCGGCACGGTGCTTGCAGGCTTGTATGTCCTGTACATCGTGGGAGTCGCTGTTTTCAAGCCCGAGTGGGTGCCCGCGTTACCCGCCGAGGCACGAACCTTCCGCGAGACGAAGGGACGAAGCGGCGTTATCTCGCTCGCAATCGTGATGTTGATTGCAACCGCGGTAGCAGTTTTGTATGCAAATTTCTACCCGCTTAAAGCGCTTGACGAAACCATTGTGGTGTCGGCTTCGGTGGGGATGGGCCTCGCTTTTACCACCGCGCTGCTCAATCGACAATTCAAATTTGGTCTGCTTTCCCGGCTCGCCGAACAAGTTGTATTTGTACTGGTACCGCCGTTGGCTTTGATCTTTCTTGTGCTGGGTACAATTTTTCTGGGTGTGGCCACCCCGACCGCTGGCGGCGCGATGGGTGCGACTGGCGCACTCATTATGGCCGTCATGCGTGGACGACTTAATTTCAAACTGCTTCGCCAGGCGATGGATTCAACCGCTAAGTTAACCGCGTTTGTGGTGTTTATTCTTGTTGGCGCACGTATTTTTAGCCTCGCATTCTACGGCGTGAACGGCCATGTGTGGGTGGAGGAATTGCTGGTGGGATTGCCGGGCGGGCAAACGGGATTTTTGATTGTCGTGAACGTGTTGGTATTTGTGCTGGCGTTCTTCCTCGATTATTTCGAACTTGCATTTATTATTGTGCCGCTGCTCGGCCCTGCCGCTGAAAAGCTGGGTATTGACCTAATCTGGTTTGGCGTGTTGCTGGCGGTTAATATGCAGACTTCGTTCATGCATCCACCTTTCGGCTTTTCACTGTTTTACTTTCGCAGTGTGGCACCCGCCAAGCAGTACATAGACCGGGTGACAAAGAAAATGACGGCCCCGGTGACCACAGGCCAAATTTATTGGGGCGCAATTCCTTTTGTCTTGATCCAGCTGGTCATGGTGGGCCTGGTCATTTCTTTCCCACAAATGGTGATGGTCTACAAAGATGAGGTCAAGCAAATTGAGCCCGGCAAACTGGACTACAACCTCGAACCAGCGGCTACCGATGCGGACCAGCAAAAAAGCGAAGATGCAGGCAATACTGACCTGATGAAATCTCTTGGCGGTGCCGCGCCCACAGCGCCTGCCACGCCAGAGCCACTCAAGACTGAATCGCCCCGCGATGACATCATGAAGGCCTTGAGGGGCCGTGCAACGTCTGACGGTAGACCCGTTGACACGCCCCGGGATGCGCCCAAGGCAGATGCAAAAAACTAACTCAAAAACGGACAAGGGCGACGCTAAGTCTCTGCCAGCCGAGCCCAAGACTGCCGATGAAAAGACAGCAAACGACATTGAGAAAGCGCTACGAGACGGCAAGTAAGTCCAACATTGTGCCGCGCTAATGGTGGCTACTTCTTAACGCCCACCGCTTTGTCATTGGTTTTCCCGCTGGTCTTATCGCTGGCCTGATCGGCAGTCGCCATAAAATTATCAAAATTTTGCTCTGCTACGCGGAACCAAAGAATTTGGTCCTCTCGGAATTTTTTCCACGGCTCATAGATTTTTTTGAACTTTGCATTCTTCTCGGCCTCTTCCGCATACACCGCATTGGCCGCCGCATAGCAGGCGTTCAAAATCTCGCGACTAAACGGCCTCAATTGCACGCCCTGAGCCACCAGGCGGCGTAGCGCCGCGGGATTTACCGCATCGTATTTCGCCAGCATATCCAGATTGGCTTCCGTGCACGCATTTTCAAGAACCGATTTGTACTCTGGCGGTAGCGCTTCCCACTGCTTGATGTTCACAAACAGATCCAATTGGGGTCCGCCCTCCCACCAGCCAGGATAGTAATAATATTTGGCGACTTTATTGAACCCCAATTTTTCGTCATCATAAGG
>JAYVYF010000449.1:0-12528 GCA_043784585.1 Burkholderiales bacterium | reverse complement strand
GACATCCGCTCGTTTTGCAGGCGCAACATAATCACCACATCGCAGCCTTCCAACCCGCGCTGCATATCGTGATGTACGGTCACGCCCATGCGCTCGACCGCCGTCGGGATTAATGTTTTGGGGCCAATCACACGCACATCTGGGCAGCCCAGCGTGGTCAGCGCATGAATGCCCGAGCGTGCCACTCGTGAGTGCAAAATATCGCCAACAATTGCCACCGATAAATTATGGAACGATTTTTTGTAATGCCGAATCGTGTACATATCTAGCAGACCCTGGGTTGGATGAGCGTGGCGGCCATCGCCGGCGTTAATTACCGCGATACCCGGCTTGACGTGTTGCGCGATCAAATGCGCCGCCCCTGACTCTGCATGTCGCACTACAAACATATCAGCGTTCATCGCGGCCAGATTGTCAATTGTGTCGAGCAGCGATTCACCCTTGCTGGCGCTGGAAGCGTTGATGTTGAGATTGATCACGTCTGCCGATAGTCGTTTCGCTGCGATCTCAAATGTGGTGCGGGTGCGGGTCGAGTTTTCAAAAAATAAATTGAATACCGATTTGCCCCGCAGTAGCGGCACTTTTTTGACATCACGATCGCCGACGCTGACAAATTGATCGGCGGTTTCCAGAATCTGCTCAATCAGTTTCCGCGGCAGTCCTTCTGTGGTGAGCAAATGCTTAAGCGTTTTATCGGCATTGAGTTGAGGATTTACGGTGAGCACGTCAGGCTTTCCTGGGCATCACATCGAAACGCAGCGCGCCGCTCGCTGCATCTTGGGTGAGGGCTAATTCTTGATCCGCGCTAAGCGCCACGGTCATGGCGACAAAATCGGCGTGGTACGGCAATTCACGTCCGCCGCGGTCCACCAGGCATGCCAGTTTCACGCTGGCAGGCCGTCCAAAATCAAAAATTTCATTGAGCGCCGCGCGTAAAGAGCGTCCGGTGTAAATCACGTCATCGACCAGCAAAATATGGCGGCCTTCAACGCTGAAATTAATTTCAGTGGATTTCTTTTGTGGGTGCAGGCCAATGCTTGAGAAGTCATCGCGATGCAGCGTGACCGCGAGCGTACCGAACGGATTTACAGCGCCTAAAATTTTATGCAAACGCTCTGCCACCCAGGCGCCACCCGTGTAAATGCCGATGATGGCCGTATCGCCATCAAGGCTGCCTATTTTTTCTGCCAGCAAATCAATCATTGGTTCGGCATCAAGCTGCATCACGAGCTTTCATATTTTTCTGTGATTGTTGTTCATCAAAAAAAGCCTGCAAAATAATTTGCGCAGATACCGCATCCAGTAGCACTTTCTGCGCCCTGTTTCGACCCATTTTGACGCCTTGTTCTTGCAGCTGGCGGGCAGCTTCCGCCGAGGTCAAAAACTCATTTACATAATTAACCGGCAAATGATATTGCTCGGTGAGCCGGTTGCCAAATTTTTTGGCAAGATGTGCAATCGGATGCGGTTCATTGGTCACTGGCGATTCGTACTGTGCCTCGCCAATCACAAATTGCGTGGGACACCATTCCACAACCAATTTTTCGACGGCTGCAAGGCGATCAATGTTCGTTTCAACCTGCAGTGTGGTGACGGGATGGGCGATGCCCAGCTCAAGACTGCCGATCGCCACGCCAATCCGCTTCAAACCAAAATCAAATGCCATCACCGCTCCGGCAGAATTGTTCGCACTCGCAGAATTTTTGGCGACCCTGTTCATGCGTGACCGGCGACATCGGAAAAATTACCGTAGTTCAAGCCCAGCAGCGCCATAGCCGCATCTAACCGCTCCGCAGGCGGCATAGCGAAAACAATATCGGCATGCGCATCCACGCTAAGCCAGCCGTTGCGGGCCACTTCGTCCTCCAACTGACCCGGCCCCCATCCCGCGTAGCCCAAGGTGACCAACATGCGCGATGGCCCTTTACCTTTGGCGATGGCTTCCAAAATATCTTTGGACGTGGTGAGACCGAACTCATCATCGATTTTCAGGGTTGAGTTCCATTCGCCCAGCGGTTGGTGCAACACAAAACCGCGGTCCATCAATACCGGCCCACCAAACAGCACGTTGGTTTCGCGAAGTGCGACGTCATCCAGCGTCATATCGATTTCGCCAAACAGGCCCGCGAGCGTGAGGTCAATCGGTTTATTCACCACCACGCCAATCGCTCCTTTTTCGGAGTGCTCACAGATCAATGTAAGTGTTTTGGAAAAATAGGGGTCGGCCATGCCCGGCATGGCAATTAGAAAATGATTACTGAGTGAGTCGCTCAGGGAATCAATGGCAATTTTTGGGGGGCGTTTTTTCAACTCTCGGGCACTTTTTTGCTAGATTACTCGTCCAAACATTGCATAATTTTACGCTGAACCACTTTAAGGTGCACCTTTGTCTTCATCCTCCGTTTTATTCTGGTTCCGCCGCGATCTTCGCTCGCACGACAACGTCGGCTTGCATCAAGCTTTAACGTTGTATAAGAAAGTCTACTGCGTGTTCATTTTCGATCGCGATATCCTCAACGAATTGCCCTCGAAGCAAGACCGTCGAGTCGAATTCATCTGGGAAAGTGTTGTTGAATTAAAGGCTTCGCTTGAATCGCTCGATGGCGACTTGATTGTGCACTATGCATCTGCGCGTGCAGCAATTCCTGCGCTAGCTGCGGTGCTTAAGGTCGATGCGGTTTACGCCAACACGGATTACGAGCCATATGCGGTCGCTCGCGATGCCGAGGTAAGCAAAATTCTGGCGGGTGAAGGTATTGACTTCCGCACTTTCAAAGACACGGTAATTTTTGAAAAAAATGAAGTGCTCACGCAAGCTAGCGGTACGTTCAGTGTTTTCACGCCCTATAAAAACGCGTGGCTGAGGCGACTTCACGATGCCGATTTAGCACCGCGTGCAATCGCAGAATACCGCGACAGCTTCGCAAAAACCAAACTGGCAGAGCCAGTGCCAACACTGGCGTCGATGGGTTTTGAGCGGACCAATCTATCGTCGTTTATCCGCGCGGGCATGTCAGGTGCGGCGGCACTTCGCGATGATTTTATTGAACGCATGGCCGACTACAAAGAAGCGCGCGATTTACCGAGCGTGAAAGGGGTCTCGTATTTGTCGGTGCATAACCGCTTCGGCACGATTTCGATCCGCGAACTGGCGGGTATTGCTTACGCCGAAACCTTGCGTAAAAAAAATATTGGCGCAGAAACATGGCTGTCAGAACTCATTTGGCGAGACTTTTATTTTCAGATTATTTTTCATCATCCGCACGCCGCCAAATCGGCGTTTCGACCTGAATATGATGCAATTCAATGGCCGAATGAGAAAAAATTATTTACCGCATGGTGCGAAGCCAGAACCGGCTATCCGCTGATTGACGCCGCCATGCGCCAGCTTAACCAAACCGGCTATATGCACAACCGGTTGCGCATGATCGTGGCGAGCTTTTTAACCAAGGATTTGCTGATTGATTATCGCTGGGGCGAAAAATATTTCGCTGATAACCTAAATGATTTTGATTTATCCGCTAACAACGGTGGCTGGCAATGGGCGGCATCGACGGGTTGTGATGCGCAACCCTATTTCCGAATTTTTAATCCGATCACGCAATCAGAGCGCTTTGACACGCAGGGCAAATTTATTCGTAAATATGTGCCGGAATTAAAAAATGTGACCGACAAGTTCATCCACGCGCCGTGGCTGTTGCCGCCACTTGAGCAGCAAGCGCGCGAGTGTGTGATGGGTCGCGATTACCCGTTGCCGATTGTGGATCACGCCACGCAGCGGGATCGTGCGTTGGCGTTGTACAAAACCGTCAAAGGCGGAAAAACTTAAATCCCAGGTGAAGCGGGCATTTTGCGAATTTTTTGCCCGTTAAGTCGCTCCGATACCATTGCTTGGCGCGCTCGGCGCGATGCAAACCTGATCCGCTCAATGTCGCGCAAAGGGTGCTCTCCAGATAATGCGGCCTGCGAAAGCTTCTTTGGGCGACTGAAGGCCGAACTGTTCCATCCTGGGGACTGGTAGGCTACAACCATTGAGCAGCTCATGCAGGTAGTTGATTTCTATATCCGCTGGTATACCGAAAAGCGGATCAAAGTCTCTCTTGGCTCGCTCAATCCTCTGCAGTACCGGGAAAGCCTCGGACTTATTGCATAAACCAGTTCAAGTTTTACGCCGCACTCCCTGTGAGTCAATAATCAATCGGCACCAGCAAATTCTGCGCAGAATGTTTTCGCGAAGCGCGACCTACGGAAGTCCCGCGGGACGTTGCTGCATTTCCAAGGTGGCCTCAGGCCATTGGGATGGCAACTGCCATTTTTGAGCTCCACAGTTCAGCTTTGAGGAGAGTGATTTCAGCATGTTCAGGACTGACTGCGCGGCGGCCAGCCGCGTCGTTCAACTGACTGGGTTCGTATTGTTTCTCCCACGCCAGAATCGGCTTGGGCAATACATCGAACATGCAACCACACTCGGTAAAGCTGTGGCTGCCGGCCTTCTTGCGGCATACCACTTCGGGCTTGAATTCGAGGGTAAACACCCGCCGCTTCAGCCGCTCTTTCTTGATGCCTTCCAGTACGTTATTCTTGTTGCCTGCTTTCGTTAAGTCGTCAACGAAAAGCTTACAGGATAAGGTCTCGGTGCATTAGATTCTGGTGTCGACTTCGAGGAGCGTTGGCAATCGCAGATGGCTAGGTGCAATCCCGATGCTGGCGGTTTTAGGATTGTTGACCCTGCTGATCGTCGGTATGAAAGTTTTTGAAGACGTCATCACCAAGGAATCCGGACCCTTCGACACGGCGGTGTTGTGGTTCATCCGGCAGCATATCCCCTCTACACTGACCGGTTTTTTACGTTAGTGACATCAACTGGCGCAGCTATTTTTTTGGGGCCTGCAACGGTGCTTTTGAATACGACCGTTTTAAGGCTAAAGCACCGGCGCGAAGCGCTGCTGGTGGCATCCTCCATGGCTTGGGCAGGGCGGCTAACTTATTTCATTAAAGCGCTGGTGAATCGTGCGCGGGGTGCAACGTGGTGTTCGAGTTCCAGCTGCCCGATTGGGCACACCTTGTGCACGACAGCACTCGCGACCGCGCGGGTGCTCTGCGTGACGCGTGTCTGGCCCAGATCATGCTACGCGGCGTTGGCGCTGGCTGGGTTGTGGATCGGGCTCATGGAATTGTCTCGCCTGGTTCTGGGCTCGCATTGGCCGACCGACGTGCTGGCGGCCTTCTGCCTAGGCGTGTTTGCACCAATGGCTATCAGCATGGTTTAGCAAGCATTTGAAAACGCCAAACGATGAGTTTGATAACAGGCATTGCAGAGCCGACAGTAACTGCCAGCGTTGCGCAAGGTGTGCGGTGAAATAAAAAATCTACAAAGCCGGTAGTAAAAAACGTGCCGTGAATTGCGCTTCCATCAATTACACTTCAAGTACATCAACAGGCTTAGATATCCTCAATGACTTTCGTCGAAAAAGCAGCTCTCAACGCGTTCAGGATCGCGACAACATCTATGACTTCTTGAATAGCGGCTGCTGTTGACGGGTCTAAATGTCCGATCGTGGCGAACTATAGGCCAACGATACTCAGCGCCATTCCGCCGATAGCACTTTGCAGCGCGATCATCCGCATGCGGCAGCTGATATGCATGAATTCATCAATCTTCTAGAGGGAATTATTCACTACCGCCACGGTGGGACGGCGGGCGGATTATTCGGGACTGGATTACGGATGTTCATTAAGCTAGCTCAGCTGATGCGTTTCTGAAACTTCTGCTGGCCGCAACACAGCAAACGAGATGATCGCCGCCAGCGATAACGCAGCTGCCAAGGCGAACGCGAATGTTGGGGTAACCGTCCACAACGCGCCAGCCACCAAGGATGCGGGCAAATAAAGTGCGCCGGTGGCAAAGTTGTAGAAGCCGACAGCCGTGGCGCGGCGTGTAGGCTCGATATCGGCAATGAACGCCTTACTTTGTGCTTCGTCAATAGCGTAGAAAACGCCGTAAACCGCAAATAGCGCGATGAGCTCCCACCGGTGGCTGACAAACATTCCGCCAAGATTAAGCCCGCAGTAAAGCGCGTAACCTAGGATTATAATGCGGCTGCGCCCGACATGGTCGCCAAGCCATCCCACCAGTGGGGCGGCAATCACGCAGGTTACGTTGAGCCAAGCGTAAAGCAGCACGATATCGGTCACGCTAAAGCCGACGGCATGCGCTTTTAGCAGCAAAAAGCCCAGGCTGTAATAGCCCAGCGCGAAGATGCTGGCGGGCACCAGAAAGCGCTTGAATCGCGTGCTGAGTGCGTGCCAATTTTCAGAAATATTCTCGCGAGCATGCGCCGTGCCCGGCTGATCCTTGACGAAAGCCAACACCGCAATGCTGAGCACGGCAGGCACAAACGCGATCAAGAACAACGTGTGATATCCCGCCGCGGTCTCACCCAGCCAAGACAGAACGCCGTAGGCCACCAGTGGGCCAACAACAGCGCCAGCTTTATCAAGCGCCTTGTGCACGCCAAACGAAAGCCCCCGCGTTGCTTCGTCCGCAATCGACGACAGCCATGCATCGCGGGGTGGGCCGCGAAAGCCTTTGCCGAGGCGTTCAAGAATACGAAAAGCGCTCAGCCCCACAATTGACGTTGACGCTAGCAGGATGGTCTTTGCCAGCGTCGAAAAAGCATAGCCCGCCAATGTAAAAACTTTTCGCTTGCCGGCGCGATCCGACAACCATCCGGCCAAATAATTAAGCGACGACGCTGAGAAGTCGGCGAGTCCTTCTACCAAGCCCAGCAGCGCACTCGAGGCACCCGCGATAGTGGTAAAAAAGATGGCGAACACCGAGAAAATCATTTCTGAACTAAGGTCAGTGAGAAAACTGACCAACCCAAGTTTGAGGATGTCTGGATGAAGTTTCATGGTCAATTCACAAGGGTTTAAAGTGGTTTGTGTACGGCTTGAAGAGGATGTAAATGGGCGGCGGAAGGGAGGCAAAAAGGATGCAAAGGGGATGCAAAACCGCTTCAATTGGCGATGCCGAATAACGAGGGTTTCAAATTAAAACTTGTGAGGAATAGGCTAAGCGCAATTTGCGTTGCCGTATGTACGGAAGCAAACACTCATATTCGCTATGTTTAGCAAAGTGTTTATGCGGCATTGGCCGTTATGTGCTTCAGCGCACAGACCGTGCGACTTGCAAGTTCTAACGTTTCGTTGCTAACGCTGCGAAGCATGCCTCGCGGTCGAGCTAGTCAACGCTCGAATCTTATTGTGCAGATTAAATTTTAAGATTTAATATTTAGGAACTAAGTTATGTCCGAGATGAGTTTGCAAGTTCACGTGACTGTGTCAAAAAACGGCCCCTATATCGTCACCGGCAGCATCCCGCTCTCGTCGGCGATAATTGGCGTTGACACCGCAGGCGAGTCTGAGCGGTGGCGTGACGGCGACTTCTATACGATTCCTGAAACCTATGCCCTGTGTCGTTGTGGACAGTCGGGAAAAAAGCCGTTCTGTGATGGCACTCACGCGAAAATTAATTTCGACGGAACAGAAACTGCGGTCCGCGAACCGTTCGCGGATCAAGCGCAAACATTCGATGGCCCCAAGCACAAGCTGTTGGACGCGAGTGCATTGTGCGCGTCGGCGCGTTTTTGTGATCCCAATGGTCAGGTGTGGAACCAGATTAGTCGGACGAATGAACCTAAAATTCTCGCGATGTTTCTTCGCCAGCTTGGCGACTGTCCCTCCGGGCGTTTGGTGGCCTGGGATAAGGCGACCGGTGCCGCGATTGAGCCTTCGGTACCCATCTCGATTGCGCTCGTGGAAGACCCAAAAGAACAATGCCATGGCCCGCTATGGCTGCGGGGCGGAATACCGGTGGTTGCTGCCGATGGCTTCAAATATGAAGTTCGCAACCGGGTTACGCTTTGCCGTTGCGGACTTTCTGAAAATAAACCGTTTTGCGATGGCTCCCATGAACGCATCAAAGAAACCTGACCGGTCGTTAGGACTAATTGAGCAGCCGATATTTTTCTGGCGTGCGCCTTGGGTTCACTGAAGAACACGTCATCGGTTTCAGCGTCGAAACGCGTGGTTTACGCTGCTCTCGCGGGTAACATTCTGGTCGCTGTGACGAAAGCAGGCGCAGCATTTTGGACTGGCAGCTCGGCAATGTTGAGTGAGGCGGTGCATTCATTTGTTGATACCGGCAATCAGGTGCTGCTGCTTTATGGCATGCGTCGAGCCGCGCAACGCGCCGATCCCGAACATCCGATCGGCTATGGCCGTGAACTTTATTTTTGGAGTTTTATTGTCGCACTTCTGGTGTTCTCGCTTGGTGCGGGAGTATCAATTTATGAAGGTATTTCGCATATTCTTGAACCCGATCCCATCAAAGATCCGTTCGTGGCTTACGGGGTGTTGGCGCTGGCTTTTACATTCGAAGGTGCCTCATGGCTAATTTCTTTTCGGCAGTTTAAAGCCACGAAGGGTACCTTTAGTTATTACCAGTCTTTCCGCAACAGCAAAGATCCGCCCACATTTATGGTGTTGTTTGAGGACAGCGCGGCCCTGATTGGCATTTTGATTGCATTAGTGGGAACGGTCGCTGCGGTAAGTTTTGACGCGCCAGTGTATGACGGTATTGCTTCGATTTTTATTGGCCTTGTACTTGCGACCACGGCAGGGTTGCTGGCGCGCGAGAGCAAAAGTCTATTGATTGGCGAACGCGCGGATGGCGCAATGAGCGATTCAATTATGCACATCGCTGGTCAAACAAAGGCGGTATCCCAAGCGAATGGTGTGCTTACCGTTCAACTGGCACCTGATCAAATTTTGGTCGCTCTCAGTCTCGAATTTGCGGACGATTTTAGAACGCCGCAGATAGAGGAGGCCGTTATTGAGATTGAGCGCAGTGTCCGTGCGCAACATCCAGAAGTAGTCTCGCTTTTCATTAAGCCGCAGACATCGGCAGCGTTTAAAGAAAATGTTCGTCGCCGCTTCGGCGAGCTGCTGCCAGAATCGGGTGCCACCGGACATGACGTCCAGGTACGTTTGCCTTGAATGGCAGATTTAGCGCATTTTGCGCTTTGTGTTGTGAGGCTTCCCAGTAATCTTATCTTGTTTTGGAGCCCCATCAACAACCGCAGGAGGGAAGCTGACCACAATGGGATCGCTCGCGGGAAATGATTCCTTCAGGGCTTCGTCCAGTGCCGCTTCCTGATGCTTGCTTTTCTCTCGTTTGACTACAATTTTCTGATTTGTGGCTTGGTGGATTTGATCTTTTTTTTTCCATAATTTTTCCTTGAATATGGTTTGGTGTGGTGAAATTTTTAAGCGAAATGCTACTGATCGCGCAATCAGGGCGTAAGCACGGCAGCGCCCTCAAACGCGCCCGCACGAAGGTCCGCAAGCGCTTCGTTTGCGCGCACCAACGGATAGCGCTTGGTATGCGTGACGATGCCGATCTGTGGCGCCAGATTGAGAAAATCGAGTCCGTCTTGCCGCGTGAGATTCGCTACCGACATGAGTTGCCGCTCCTCCCATAAAACCCGATATGGAAAAGCGAGTATGTCGCTCATATGAATGCCCGCGCAAACGACGCGGCCACCTTGGTGTACTGCCTTGAGCGCCTGCGAAACGAATACGCCGACGGTGGCAAAAATGATTGCACCGTCAAGCGGCTCAGGCGGCATTTCATCAGAGCCACCCGCCCAAACCGCACCCAAACTGCGGGCGAAAGTTTGCGTTGCAGTGTCACCAGGACGTGCAAACGCATACACGTCGCGACCCTGCCAGCGTGCGATCTGCGCCACGATATGTGCAGCCGCACCAAAACCATAAAGCCCGAGTTTCCTCCCTTCACCCGCGATCCCAAGCGAGCGCCAGCCAATCAAACCCGCGCACAATAGCGGAGCAAGTGCGACATCGGTGCCGGTTTCAGGAAGCGGGAATGCATATCGCGCGTCAGCGATAGTCGCGGTGGCAAAGCCCCCGTCTTGGGTATAGCCGGCAAATAGCGGACGATCACACAGATTTTCGTGCGCGCTCAGGCAATAGGCACACGCCCCGCATGTGTGGCCCAGCCATGGAATACCCACGCGCTCACCCATAGTGAAGCCGGTAACACCTTGACCAATCGCATCAACCCGACCGACTATTTCATGCCCCGGAATAATCGGCAACTGTGGCGAGGGTAGCTCGCCATCGACGACGTGCAGATCGGTTCGACATACCCCACAGGCTGTCACCTGCACACGGATCTGGCCCTCTACCGGCATTCGATCTGGCAGCTCTGTCCACTGAAGCGGGCCGTGCAATTGATTGAGAACCATTGCGTGCATAAACGCACTCCAAACCAAGATTAAGTTTTTTAGTCTGCCTGATATTTGCATTGTGGTGTGTGCGTCACAGCACGGTCGCTGCCAATTATCGTTGCGCCCAAAGTACGTTGCCGCACAGACGCGTAAACGCAATGTCTTTAATCTTGGTATCGGTTGAGGCGAGATTTTTTTGATTGCATCCTCGATTGCTTGCTCTTGCGTGCGCTCGTACGGGCTACCAATGAGCGATGCGCTTTTAATCCAACTTAAGCGAAAGATAATAAACCGTGAAGACAGATTCCCAACTCCAAAGCGACGTGTTGCACGAGCTTAACTGGCGGCCGAGTGTGAATGCCGCGCATATCGGTGTTACTGCGAATAACGGCGTGGTCACCCTCTCAGGTCAGGTGCATCACTACACGCAAAAAATGAATGCTGAAGAAACAGCGAAGCGCGTATCTGGCGTGGTAGCCCTCGCGAATGATATTGAAGTAGAAGCGCCGGGTTCAACCAAACACAGCGACCAAGATATCGCCGAAGCCGCTCTCGCTGCCATCAAATGGGATTTCGAAGTACCCAAAGACAAGCTGACGCTCACCGTTAAAAAAGGCTGGGTAACGCTTGAAGGCGTAGTGGATTGGCAGTATCAAAAAGAAGCGGCCGCTCGTTGCGTGCGCTATCTTTTGGGGGTAATAGCGGTAACAAATTTAATCACCATCAAGCCGAACGTCACCTGGATTGACGTCAAAGGCAAAATCGAAAACGCGCTTCTTCGCGTTATAAAAGCGCGCCCGGAACACATTACCGTCAATACCCATGACGATGGAACGGTAATGTTGAGCGGCGCAGTAGCATCTTGGTCGGAACGCGAAATGGCGGTAGCGGCAGCGTGGGCTGCACCAGGTGTTACGTCCGTTATTGACGATCTCGTGGTTGCGCATTAGCGCTACCGTCAGTGTGCGCGTAGCGCCAGCTTAAATTTGAAAATTCTCCTTACGAAAGAAGCGATGTGAAAGCTGTTCGAATTCATCAATATGGCAACGTCGATACGCTGCGTTACGAAGACGCAGACGAGCCCGCGGTGCGCGCTGATGATGTATTGATCCGCGTTGTCGGCACGTCGGTCAACCCGGTTGACTGGAAAATTCGACAAGGTCTCATGAAAGAAATCGTTCCGCATCGTATGCCAATTATTTTGGGCTGGGATGTTTCCGGTGTGGTCACAGAGGTCGGCGTTAAAGTCGCAAAATTCAAAGTGGGTGACTGTGTTTATGCCAGGCCCGATGTTAAGCGCGACGGCACGTATGCCGAATTCATCACCGTTCGTGAAACAGAAATCGCGATGAAGCCACAAACCATTTCACATATTGAAGCGGGAGTATTGCCGCTATGCGGCATCGCTGCGTGGGAAGCAATGGTAAATGTTGCAAAAGTCTCTGCTGGTCAGCGCGTGTTGATTCATGCGGCTTCAGGCGGCGTAGGTTCAATTGCGGTACAACTTGCAAAATCGCGCGGTGCATATGTCATTGGCACGGCATCAGCAGGCAATCGTGCGATGGTTGAATCCATCGGTGTGGATGAGTTTGTAGACTATCGCGCGCAACGTTTGCAAGGCACAGTCAAACAGATTGACGTGGTGTTTGATACAGTTGGTGGTCAAACGCAAAACGATTCATGGTCGGTCATGACGCCTGGGGGTATTTTGGTATCGATCGTGAGTAATCCAGTCGCCGATGAAGTAAAGAAATTAGGTATGCGCTCCGCATTTGTTTTCGTCAAGTCAAATGCGGCTGCGCTGGAGGAAATTGCGCAGCTCGTGGAGGGCGGCAAACTGCGTCCGATTATCGGTGCCGAATTTGCGTTGAAAGATATCAAGCACGCGCATGGGCTTAGTGAGTCGGGTCGCGCGAAAGGCAAGATTGCGGTTTATGTCGGGCAACCATAGATGCACATAGCAGCTAGTGTCTAGGCAGCTGCCGGTTTCAACTTTATAAGTCGGAACCTGACCTAACAGACAGTGTCAGATTTAATTCAAACTTAACCGTTGCAGCGGTCAATCGAGGGGCTGGTGCAATGCCCCTGCGACATGCGATTCGCACAACGCGGTGTCTTGTCCACAGCGACATTGCGCAGGCGTTATCCCACCATGGCAGCATCAATTACGACTGGCTGCTTGATATCGTTCCTGAGCATTGTCCGGGAGGCGTGG
>JAYVYF010000448.1:0-12674 GCA_043784585.1 Burkholderiales bacterium | reverse complement strand
TGGAATGTAATCGCGATCCAGGTGGAACCCCAAATGAGCACGCATACGGCGAACAGTTGCAGATTTGAGGTGGGCATGCGACGAGGGTTGCTGACGTTGACGAGCTTGGTTAACGAAAAAGGAAAAATGGGAAAAAGCAAAAAGAAGGCTGCGAAGCGAGGGAAGCGTAATGTCACCTTCGCGCTGGCGCGAAGGTGACAAACCTTATTTCAGAAATAAATCTGTTGTTATTTCGGCTATTTGGTAATACCAACCTGCGACAACACAAACGAGTAGGTGTAGGCGATATCCTTTAAATAGTCGTAGCGACCTGATGCACCGCCGTGCCCGCCATCCATATTGGTTTTGAGCAGCAGTGGATTGGCATCGGTTTTAAGGGTGCGCAATTTGGCGACGTATTTAGCGGGCTCCCAATACATGACTTGGCTGTCATTGAGCGAAGTTTCCACCAGAATCGCGGGATAGGCTTTCTTTTCAAGATTGTCGTAAGGCGAGTAAGTGCGCATGTATTGGTAGGCCGCCTTTTGCGTGGGGTTGCCCCACTCCAGATATTCACCCACTGTGAGCGGCAGCGATGCATCCAGCATCGTGTTCATCACATCCACAAACGGCACCTGCGACACAACCGCTTTGAACAAATCAGGCCGCATATTGGTCGTTGCTCCCATTAGCAGGCCGCCCGCGCTACCACCCTGAATCACTAGCTGGCTAGGATCGGTGTATTTTTTATCGACCAGATATTCCGCCACATTGATGAAGTCGGTGAAGCTGTTTTTCTTCTTCATCATTTTGCCGTTGTCATGCCACTGCTTGCCCATTTCGCCACCGCCGCGAATATGCGCGATCGCATAAATCATACCGCGATCCAGCAACGCCAAGCGGGCTGAACGGAACGCCAGCGGCATTGAAATGCCATACGAGCCGTAGCCATAAAGCAACATGGGTTGCGGGCCGTTTTTCTTCAGCGCACGTTTGTAAACCAACGATACCGGCACCATCGTGCCATCTTTGGCTTTGACCATGATGCGTTCCGATTGATAGTCTTTCGGATCATATCCACCCAGCACCGGTTGCTGCTTTTTGAGTGTGCGTTCGCGGGTTTCGACGTTGTAATCAAATATCGAATTTGGCGTCACCAGCGAGCCGTAATCGAAGCGAAATAGCTTGGTATCAAATTCCGCATTTTGTCCGGCAGATGCTTCATACGCGGCCTCGGGAAAAGTAATGTCATCCGGCTTTGCGGTCTTGATGTCGAACACGCGCAGCTTCGGCAGGCCATTGGTTTTTTCTATGGCAACGAAGAAATCCTTGAACATATCAACGCCATCAAGCTTGACCTTGGCGCGATGCGGAATAATTTCTTTCCACTGCTTGATGTCGGCCGCACCTTCAGCAGTCTTTACCAATCGATAATTGCGGCCACGGTCGTTCGTAACAATATAAAAATCGCTGCCGTGGTGATCGACAAAGTATTTGATGTTCTCTTTTCGCTTCATGTAGACCGCGAATTTCCCGGTTGGCGAATTGGCGTCAAGCAAATGCTGTTCGTTGGTTTCTGAGCTTTCGGCGGTCAGAATGATGTAGCCTTTGCTGCGGGTGATGTCGACGTTGATGCCGTATAGCTCATCTTTTTCTTCGAAAACAAGTTCGCTATTTTTGTCGCCTAATTTGTGGCGAAACAGTTTATCGCTGCGCTTGGTGGTGGCATCTTCAGTGACATAAAAAACGGTGGCGTTATCGTTCGCCCAGGCGACCGAGGTTACGCGCTCGGCCGCGTCGGGTAAAGTGATGCCCGACTCAAGATTCTTGAAATTGAGCGTGTACTGGCGATAGCCGGTGATGTCGGTAGCGTAGGCGAGCAATTTTCCATCGCGGCTGACGGCCATATTGCTGATTGCGAAAAACGGCTTGCCCTTGGCGAGTTCATTACCATCCAGATAAATTTCTTCGTTGGCATTCAGGCTGCCTTTTTTGCGCGCGTAAATTGCATATTGTTTGCCCGTCTCAGTACGCGAATAATAAAAATACTCACCGCGTTTGTAAGGCACATTTTCATCTGTCTCTTTGACGCGTGAAAGCATATCTTTGTAGAGTGTTTCCTGAAAATCTTTCAGACCACCCAATACGGACTGCGTGTAAACGTTCTCCGCCTTCAAATAATCAATGACTTCCGGGTTGGTTTCTTCACGCAGCCAGAAATAATCATCGACACGTTTATCGCCAAAATTTTCAATCGTTTTGGGGACTTTTCTGGCGACCGGCGGCGTGACCGGGCTGACAGCGGGATTAAGAACAGGATTAACGGGTGCAGCGGAAGCGATCATGGGCGTGGGCTTATCAGCGGAGGGGGATTGCGCGTGGGCTGGAGTGGTAAAAGGCAGAAGCAAAAACGAAATATGGACAGCGGCAAGGATCAAGACTGAACGAATTTTCATAGCACTCTCAATATTCAACGAAGCGCAGATTATAAACCGTCGAACTTGTGCTGCGGGACTGGACTGCGGGCAAATATGGTTACGACTTGATACAACTGTGAGCAGAATGGCGCACTGTTGATGTAAACGCGGTGCCATGGGCAGCGTTAGTCGTGCAAGGCACTGAAAGCAACATCAGAAAACAAAATTTGCATTGCCAGTCTCGATGCCACACCCACTACTTTTTCGTATTAATAAAGGATTCCACATGAAAACGAAACTCATTATTGCCGCGGTATTAACCAGCCTCATAAGCGCGACCGCGTTTGCACAAGCTCCTGCTGCACTCGGCACCAACACCCCTAAAATTGACAAACGCGAAGCCAATCAAGCTGCCCGTATCGATCAAGGCGTGGCATCGGGCGTATTAACCGGTAAAGAAGCGGCCCGCCTTGAAAACGGTCAAGCCCGCGTTGCCACCGCAGAAGCCAAAGCAAAAGCTGACGGCACGGTGATCCGGCAAGAACGCAAAAGATTAAAGCGCATGGAAAACAAGCAAAGCCGCCACATCAAGCATCAAAAGCACGACAAACAAACCGCGCCAGCGCCCGCAGTTCAGTAAGCCTCCACTAAAGTTTATTCTCCTCCCTTGATGCCTGACTCTTTGTAATGAGGAGTCAGGTTTTTTTATTGCTAAAATTCGAGATGGAATTTTTAGGGCAAAGAAAATGTTTGAAGCAACAGTCGTAACGTCCGCATCAAAATCGGATTTTTATGCCGACCTTAACAAACAGCTCGGCGGATTGCTGGCAAGCGAGCGCGACTTGATGGCAAATGCGGCGAATTTTTCATCGCTGGTTTTTTTATTGCTCGACAATTTAAATTGGGCGGGCTTTTATTTTTCACGTGGCAATGATTTGGTATTGGGCCCGTTTCAGGGCAAGCCCGCATGCGTGCGGATTCCCGTGCAACCCAGCCCGCGCGGTGTGTGCGGTAATGCGGCGTTCCATCGCAAAACATTTGTGGTGGAGAATGTGCACGAATTCCCCGGCCACATTGCCTGCGATTCTGCGTCAAACTCTGAAATTGTGATTCCAGTCATCGTCGACGATGTCGTGCTCGGCGTACTGGATATTGACAGCCCAATGCTCGCCCGATTTGACGATGGAGATCGCGTGGGACTGGAGGCGATGGTGGCAACGTTCGTCTTAGCCACTGATTTTACGCCCGTCAGTTTTCTACACGGCTAGACCGCCATTTGGCGGGCTTCAACCAACACTTTTGCTCCAAACAACACGTCAGTATTAGTCTTGTAAAAAGTAACTGTATACCGATACAGTTAAATAAGCGTCAACAATTCATCGGCGTAAAATAATGATATGTCGATCAATTCGCTCCTCGTTGATTTCAATTCCTACTTCGCGTCCTGCGAGCAGCAGACACGACCGGAGCTGCGCGGCAAGCCGGTTGGGGTGGTGCCGATGTTGGCTGATTCGACTTGCCTGATCGCCGCAAGCTATGAAGCGAAAGCATTTGGCGTTAAAACCTTGACCAACGTGGGCGAGGCGAAGAAAGCGATTCCCGATATACAGCTGGTGGTTGCGCGTCACGAGCTGTATATCGATTTTCATCACAAAGCCGTCGCCGCCGTGGACGAGATCGCCCCGGTGCGCAAGGTGCTATCGATTGATGAAATGGTGTGCGATTTACCCGCGGGCTATAAAACGGTCAAACGCGCTCGTGAACTGGCGGGCGATATCAAGAAAAATCTGGCGGAAAAAGTAGGCGAATATCTGAAGGTCTCGATTGGTCTCGCACCCAATACGTTTCTAGCCAAGCTGGCCTCCAATATGCAAAAGCCAGACGGGCTGGTGGTGCTGGAAGAACACGATGTGCCTGAAAAGATCTTGCATCTGCCGCTGCGCGCGCTAAACGGTATTGGCCACAATATGGAGGTGCGACTAAATGAGCATCGCATTATGACGATGGCAGATTTATATCGCCAAACCTCGGCCCAGCTGCGCACCGTATGGGGCGGCGTGGGCGGCGAACGGTTTTACGCAAAGCTGCGCGGACAAGAGGTCGAAGAAATCCAAAACGAGATGGGCTCGATCGGCCACTCTCATGTGCTGGCACCGGAGTTGCGCAACACCGCCGACGCTTCCGCGGTGCTGCATCGCCTCACCCAAAAAGCCGCGATGCGATTGCGCAAGGCGCAGCATTATGCGGCGCGGATGCAGGTGAAGGTTAAATTTATCAACGCGCCCTCATGGCAGCGCGAAACGCGGCTGCTTGATACGCAGGACACGCTGGATTTGTTACACGCGCTGGAATCGATGTGGGCAGGTTACAAGCCCAAACGCAACGCCACACCGTTGCAGGTGGGTTTGACGTTACTTGATCTCACGCCGGAAGCCATGCAATCGCAGCGATTATTTGTCGCTGATGATGAGCGCAAAAAATTAAACGCGACCCTGGATAAATTAAACACAAAGTATGGAAAACATGCCGCGTATTTTGGTGGCGCACATCGCGCCATTGATCACGGCAAAATAGCCATTGCGTTCAACCATATTCCCGATGTCAACATTGAAAAATAGAAGGAAAAATAAAAATGCCACTCAACAATAACGTCACCATTATCACCGGCGCATCCACCGGCATTGGCGAAGAGCTTGCGTATCAGCTTGCCGATGAAGGCGCGCAACTCGTTTTGACGGCGCGGCGAATCAGAGAGCTTGAGCGTGTCGCGGAAAATGCTAAAAAACGCGGCGCGAAAGTTATCGTCGTGAGCGCTGATGTCGCGATTGAATCGGATTGCAAAAAAATCATTGATGCCGCAATGGCCGAATTTGGTCGCATCGATACGCTGGTAAATAATGCTGGCATGACGATGTGGGCGAAGTTTGAAGACATTCAGGATATGTCCATTATGGAACGCATCATGCAGGTCAATTACATGGGGGCCGTGTATTGCACGCATCATGCGCTACCACATTTAAAAACCACGCGCGGTCGCATCATTGGCATCGCCAGCTTGACCGGCCTCGTGGGTGTGCCCACGCGCACCGGCTACGCGGCCAGCAAGCATGCGATGCGCGGATTTTTTGATTCGCTGCGAATTGAATTGGAAGCGTCAGGCGTCACGGTAACGATGGTGTATCCCGGATTTGTTGCGACCGGTATTCGCGAAAACGCAACGGGCGCCGACGGCAAACCGGCGTTGATTGATCCCGTGGATCAAGCGGGTGTGATGGGTGTTTCGGCCTGCACACAACTTATTGTTAACGCGATTAAACATCGCAAGCGCGAAGAAATCATGACGCTTAAAGGCAAGCTCGGGCAATGGCTTAAATTGATTGCCCCTAGCGTGATTGACGGCATCGCGAAAAAAGCGGTCGCGGGGAACCAGAAGTTTGTAGAACGAAGATAGCCCGTCATTTTTCAAACATTCGCACTGGTAGGCTTTTACAAGCATTTATGCTCCAAGCTGCCCGCCAAAATTAGACCTTCACTTTTTAAATCGTAATCACGTTATCAATATGACACTCGCTACTTGGCTCACTTACTTAATCGCGGTCACCCTTATCTGCGTTTCGCCTGGCCCCGGCGCGTTGTCTTCCATGTCTGCCGGCATGAAATACGGCTTTGCCGTCGGCATGTGGAATTTGCTCGGTTTGCAACTTGCGATCGTCGTCAACGTGTCACTGATTTGGCTCGGCCTGGGCGCACTGCTGATGACATCCACTACCGCGTTTGAAATTATGAAATATGCGGGCGCGTTGTACCTCATCTATCTCGGCATTCAAAAGTTTCGCGAGGCTCCCGCGCCGTTTGAAGAGATCGCCGCCAAAACAAAATTTGAAGACACGTCGCGATGGGGATTGATCAAGCAAGGCTTGTTTGTAAACCTCACCAATCCAAAAGGCATCGTTTTTTTAGTCGCCGTGCTGCCGCAATTTATCGATGCGACGAAGCCGACCGGCCTTCAATACGCGATCATGGGCCTGACAATGGTTGTCATCGATGTACTGGTGATGATGTGCTACACCGTCCTCGCGGCAAAGGTGCTGCGGCTACTAAAAAATCCATCGCACCTTCGCTGGACGAATCGTGGACTGGGAAGCTTGTTTATCGCGGCGGGTGGGGCGCTGGCGGTATTCAAGCGGAGTTAACCGATATGCAGATTCCGACAAGATGCAATTGGGAAAATACCGATGACGACAATCTTGATACGAACTGAATGCTTAAAAACTTCCTCGGTAAAACGAGATTCAAAAAATTTTTCAGTGCGGATAGCGCATGAGAGTAATACTAGGAACCATCTACCGATGCTTCCCGCCAAACACCGCCAAGAATATAAACAATAAAATCAAAATCCCCACCACCAAGAAGAAAATCTTCCAGCCTGATTTGGGGGATTGGCCCTGTACTTCGCCGCTTTGGCCGTTGACCATAAAGCGATAGGTTTTGCCTTTGAAAATATAAGCAGACATCCACACCGGCAGCAGGATGTGTTTAAACGTGAGGTGGGTGTAATCGGTGTTGAGGCCGGTAATGCGTTGATGGTCGCCGCCGATATCTTGCTCGATCAATGAATTTACTTTGGCGTCGATGATTTGGCGGCCTTGCGCGAAACCTGCTTTTAGACCCACCTGATAGGCTTCGACCTGAAAACCGGTAATGTATTCATCTTGGTAGGGCACGAGTTCTTTAGTATTCCACGTGCGCATTTCGTTTGAGAATGCACCCATGAGTGTGGAGCCGACGGCGGAACCCCACCCACCGGCCACTTGCGCCAGCACCTGACGAGCCTGAGCAGTTTGCTGCATTTTGGCGGCCAGTGGTGAGCCCGCGTTCGCTCCGCTGACGCTATACGTCGAACTCGCCGGCACCAGTACGTCATCATGGAAAAATGAAACCGTGCCAGAAACATTGGTCCAGCGGGTCTGGGTGCGTGTTTCGGTGACGCGTTCGCCGTTGGAATTAGTGGTTTGATAGCTCTCGGAATAATCGTCGCCGCGTGCTCCGCTATAGCGCGAATAGGTGTTGGCGTCGAACGTCCAATAGGGAATGTACATGCCCTTGATGCCGCCATCGCTTTGCGCAAATTGTTTAAGCGCGGATGGGGCCATCCACATGCCTTTGATCCACGCGCGCCATTTGTCCTGGGCTTGCAGCTTGGTGACTTTGAACGGCACCAGCGACTTTGGTTTGATCAATCGCTGCGCATAACTTTTGGAAGTAATCGGCGTGCCGCAAAAAGTACACGTGGTCGCGAAGAGATTAGCTGGCAAGGTTTGTTCGGCGCTGCAATTGCTGCATTTAACTTGTTCTTGCGCATGCGTTTCGTGCTCTGAAACCAGCTTGTCCAGCCACGCTTCAAGATCCAGCTCCTCGACTGAATCGTCGCTATCAGAAATCTCATTCGCCGCACCGCAGTAGGGGCATTTAAGTGATTTGGTGCCCGGCGCGAATGAGAATTTTGCGCCACACGATGCGCACGGAAAGGCGCGCACCTTGGCGGTCATTTGGTCAAGCGTGGTTTGGGATGCGTTAGGATTTTCCATGTGCGGTCCTACTCTGCGCTTGCAATTTAAATTGGGGTGGCTGAAAGTCGCCTATTCACGGCAATCACCAGACATAGCGCCTCAAGAACCCCATCCCGCCAAGCTCTGGGGCTAGGCACATTTAAAAATCAAGCAGGCGGCAACGGCGGCGGCACGCCTGCAAACAATGCGCCTAGCTCGGCAACATCACCTGCCTTCGCCCATTGCGCCATGCCTGTTTTCCACACCAGCGAATCACGTTTGAGTACGCCAGAACCGGCTTGTCCTTGAAGGGTGCCCATATCGAACGGCCCGGTCTGCGCGCCGTTTACAGCAACGTGGAAGGTCGCTTGCGCAGGCAACGGCGGAGGTGCTGCGCTGCTAACAGAAACAGCTGCGTTGGTCGCATTGTTGTTGCCTGCAAAAGCGCCGCCCATCTGCCCCACCATATTGCCGCCCATCGCAAAACCCGCGCCCAGACCCATGCCCGCACCCGCTGCACTATTTGGCGTAGTGGCAGCATCATGAATCGAGCTGGCGGTTTCGTATTGCGTATAGGCCTGCAAATTGCCCACGGCCGCGATTGCGCCGCGCTTATCAATTGCTTTTTCGACTTCTTCAGGCAGGCCGATGTCTTGCACCTGCACTTCAACCAACTCAAGGCCCATCGCGGCGAAATCAGGCTGGATGCGGTCGCGCAGCATTTGACCAATCACGCTGACTTTGGCTTCCATATCGATAATGCTCAAGCCCAGTTCAGGCATCACCTCCTTGATGCGTAGACCAATTTTGCCGCGCAGGTTTTCCTGAATCGAATCGGTAGTGAAACGGCCTTCGGTGCCGGAAATATCCTTGATGAAAATACCGGGGTCACTAATGCGGATTGCGTAAATGCCAAACGCGGTCGCGCGAACAATACCAAACTCGCTATCGCGCATCGTGGCGGGACCTGGCGTGCCCCATTTCAGGTCGGTGAATTTACGCGTGTTGACGAAGTAAACTTCGGCTTTGAATGGGGATTCAAACCCGTATTTCCAGCCTTTGAGGGTGGACAGTACGGGCATATTTTGGGTGGTAAGCGTATGCATGCCGGGCTTGAAAACGTCAGCTAATTGGCCCTCGTTGATGAAGACCGCCATCTGCCCTTCACGCACCGTCAGCTTGGCACCATATTTGATCTCGTTATTCATCCGCTCGAACCGATATACGAGGGTATTGCTCGAATCATCCAGCCATTGGATGATGTCAATTAATTCACCAGTCAGTTTTTTCCAAAGATCAACCATGTAGGGCTCTCCTTCAACGAGTCTTAACCACGTTAAAAAACAAAAATAAAACTTGCGCTATGCTGTTTCATCACTGCATCTCATCATCACATCGGGAGCCGGTGAAAAGCGCATCCCTTGATCTACGTATACGTTATCACGGAAAACCGCTTCCCATTGTGACTTAGCGCGCACGGGCAATATCGATAATATTTGATAATTAACACATGGCATCCACACCCGACTTCGACCGGCAAGCAGAATATGACAATTACCGTTACTGAAATCAATATCTACCCTGTTAAATCTTTGGGCGGCGTTTCAACCGGCGCTTGCCAGTCCACGTCACGCGGCCTGCAGAACGACCGCCGCTTCATGCTGGTGGATGAACGCCATGATTTTCTGACACAGCGTGAACACCCGCAAATGGCGACAATTCGTACTGCGTTGGACGGCGATGATTTGATTCTTTCTTCACCATTTGAAGATTCAATTGCGGTGCCACTGCAGCCACGCCTGCTGCCCACCCGCACGGTAAAAGTCTGGTCAAGCCGCGTTCATGCCCACACTATCTCAGCGGAGGCAGACACCTGGCTCTCAGACTATTTGGGCGTCGACGCGAGGCTGGTTTACATGCCCGACACGAGCGAGCGGCACGTGAGCGCTGACTTTGCACAAAATAGCGAGGTGGTGAGTTTTGCGGACGGCTATCCAGTGTTGATTGCGTCGCAGGAATCGCTGGCTGAACTGAATAAACGCATTAAGCAAGCAGGTGCTGCAACGGTGACCATGGATCGATTTCGCGCGAATATTGTAGTGCAAGGATGTGCCCCATTTGCGGAAGATACGTGGCGCAATTTTGCGATTGGAGAGGCGATATTTCGCGGTGTAAAACCGTGCACACGCTGCCAAATTACCACTACCGATCAAGCCACGGGCGAAGTATTGGGGCCAGAGCCGTTGCGCACGCTAGCCACGTTTCGCAATTCTTCCAAAGGCGTACGCTTTGGGATGAACTTGCTGAACACGAAGCTGGGCACAATCCGCGTTGGTGATGAATTGATACAACGTTAGCCGCTAAATTAGTTGCTAAATTAATCGCGCCGCAACATCTGCCAGGCCACTAGCGCCCATGCTGCAATAAAGCATAAGCCACCCAGCGGGGTAATCGCACCCAATACGCGTATGCCCGTGACAGCAAGCGCATATAGACTGCCGCTAAACAGCACTACACCTGCCCCCATAAAAATCTCGGCAAGTTTAAGCGCACTATGCCCTGCTGAGGAATTCGCCTGGCTATTGCGCAAAATGCCGACCAGCATCAAACCCAGCCCATGCACCAGATGGTATTGCACGCCAGTTTGATAGACCGCCAACATCTCCGGCGTGAGCCGTGTTTTCAGCGCGTGCGCGCCAAATGCACCGAGTATTACCGCCAGTAACATCAGTATTGCGCCGATGCCGACGGTGGTGTTTGCGGTACGTGTAGGCATCAATGAATGGAGTAGCACGCAAAGCTGGGCAGCATCAGCATTTATGCGCTTTTTGCTCGCTGCGGCTTCAATAAAAAGGCACCCAGCGCGGGTAACAAAAACACCGTGCCCACCATGTTCAAGAAGAACATGAATGCCAGCAAAATGCCCATATCTGCCTGAAACTTGAGCGCCGACATTGCCCAAGTAGCGACCCCGAGAGTCATCGTGACGGCAGTAAAAATCATCGCGGTTCCGCGCTCGCGCAGAGCCTCGAAGAATGCTTCGGCAAGCGGCATGCCCTGCTCGAGAAACACTTCGATTCGATCGTAAAGATAAATACCGTAGTCCACGCCCACACCAACGCCGAGCGCGATCACCGGCAGCGTGGAAACTTTCAAGCCAATGCCGAGCGCGGGCATCAGCGCCTCACAGAGAATCGACACAATGCCGAGTGGAATCAGAATGCATAAGGTCGCACGTAAACTGCGGAACGTAACCAGACACATGATCAACAGCGCGCCAAAAATCGCAGCGTGCATTTCGTAGCGCGCTTTGTCCACGGCTTCGTTGGTGGCCGCCATCACGCCGATGTTGCCGGTGGCAAGTTTGAATTCGAGCTTGTCACTGTTGTTGGTGCTGGCGAAATTTTTAACCTCAGCGACCATGCGCTTGATGCTTTCACCTTGCTGATCAGTGGTGTTGATCAATATCTGCATGGCAGAACAATCCGGGTTGAGCAAACCGGTTGCGGTGTCCACCGGTGTCACGCTTTGCGCAAGCACCTGCGGGTCACGCGCGAGCTGGCGCCAGCGTAAATTGCCTTCGTTGAAACCGGCATTGATCGTTTTCGCGACACCGGGCAATGACATCACCGATTTCACGCCATCGACGTTTTGCATATACCAGTCGAAATTCTCAATGGTGGTCATGATGTCGTAATTAGTGCAGGCCCCCGCCACGCCGGTGGTCTGCGCAACCACACCGAGCGTATTTACACCAATGGCGAATTTATTGACGATGGTATCGTTATCGCGGTTGTAACGTGATTCTGCGCGCAGCTCAGGCACGCCGGAGCCGTAGTCGCCAATCCGCAATTTTTGCGCTTGCACCAGCCCCAAAGCGAGTACCACCACGCTGATCACGACCACCCAGACGGCGTGCTTGCGGTCAGCGAATTTGGATGCCCATCGCCACATCGCGTCGACGCGACTTTCCTGGGTAATTTCGCGCGCGGCGGCACGTGGCGACATCTTCAAATACGAAAGCATGATCGGCAACAACATTTTATTGGTGATGATCATCCACGCCACGCCCAACGATGCCGTGATGCCGAGTTCGCGAACGATGTCGATAGGGATGAGCATGATCACCGCGAAACCGAGTACATTGGTCAAGAGCGCGAGCGTGCCTGGAATAAATAACTTTGAGAATGAATGCTTCGCCGCCACCAGACTATCTTTGCCCGAAATCACCTCGCGTTCCCAAGTTTTTGTCATCTGCACAGCATGCGAAACACCAATCGAAAAAATCAGGAACGGTACCAGAATGGATAGTGGATCAATGCCGAAACCGATGATTGGCAGGGTTCCCAGTAGCCACAAAACTGGCATCATGGCGACGCCCAAGGCGACAAGCGTCAGCTTGATATCCTTGACAAAGAAAAACATCAGTACAGCAGTAATCAAAAAAGCCACGCCAAAAAACATTACCACCCCTCTGGCGCCTTGCGCAATATCACCCACCGCTTTCGCGAAGCCAATAATGTGTACGGTCTGGGTGGGTGTTTCATATTTGGCGCGTAAAGCCTCAAGCTTTTGTGAGAGTTCCATATAGTTCAGCTTTTCTATTTTGCCGTCGCCTTTTGGAATGTATTCAAGCAGTCCGGCCGCCACCAACGCACCGGAAAAATCAGATGCCACCGTACGCCCCACTTCATTTGATTTCTGCACATTGCCGCGCACTATGGCCAGA
>JAYVYF010000447.1:0-3061 GCA_043784585.1 Burkholderiales bacterium | reverse complement strand
GGGCGACTGCGGCGGCTGAACTAGTGATGACCCAACATCATCATGAGGCACGCCCCCTAGCGTGATGGCCGAAACGGCACCGTCGGAGTTAAATAATTGTTGCTTTTCTACAACAAAAACAGCGTAAAGAATCACCAATTTTCGCTTAACTTTGCGCGGTGGCTTTAAGCAAAAGTTTACATTGTCATTATAAGGCATTGTCTTAAAAGGAAAACGTGTGTTGGTAGCCCGTAACGTATTCTATTTTGACTAAAAAAGTCGATCCATCTCAAGTCACGAATCCGTCATAATTCGCAGATAGAAAGCTAAGTGGGTGAGGGAACAAGAGCGCTTTTTGGTTCCCCGGCCGTCATAAATAGAGACAATTTGCGGTAGACAACAATAAGGACTGAGGGTTTCATTTTCGAATGAAAAGCTGCTTCTTTTAACACCCTCTTCTAATATTTTTTTGCCAGCTTCTCCTGCAGCACCACACTTGACTTATCTTCAGGACTTTCAATATGACCAATCAGAATCGCGTCCGTCTGTCGACGTTAGCCGTGGCGCTAGCACTTTCTTTATTTGCGGCACCGGCGTTTGCACAAAACACCACCTCGGCTTTGGGCGGTCGGGTAACCAGCGTTGACGGCAAACCTGTTAATGGCGCCCAGGTCACGATTCTGCACAAAGATTCAGGTTCCACCAACAGTGCAGTGACCGATGCAGAAGGTCGTTACTCGGCTCGTGGCTTGCGCGTGGGCGGGCCTTACACAATCACCATTTCCAAAGACGGCGTAACCGAAAAACGTGAAAACGTATTTTTGCAATTGGCCGAAACGGCCAGTCTAGACGCCAAGCTGGGCGGAGCACCGGTGACTCAACTGGAAACCATTGCAGTGACTGCGCAGGCCGGCGGCCCTGACAAATTTGGCAGCAACTTGATGGGAACGGGAACCAGTATTGGCCGTCAGGAAATCGATGCATATGCATCAATCCAGCGCAACTTGCAGGACTACGCCCGCACTGATCCCCGGGTTGCGCAAACCGATAAAGGTCGCGGCGAAATTTCGGTGGGCGGCCAAAATTCGCGCTACAACAAGATCACGATCGACGGTGTGAATATCAGCGACACATTCGGCCTCGAAGCCAACGGCTTGCCGACCCTGAAGCAGCCGATCTCGATTGACGCTATTCAGTCGGTACAAGTGAACGTTTCAAACTATGATGTGACCCAGACAGGCTATACCGGCGGCGGCATTAACGCGGTCACAAAATCGGGCACCAACGATTTTCACGGCAGCGTTTCACTGGTGGGTCGCAACGACAAATATGTCGGTGACCGCTACAATTTTTCGTCTGATAAATACACGCCTGCACCAGTGTTCAAGGAATCCACCATCGGCTTCACGTTAGGTGGCCCGATCATCAAGGACACGCTTTTCTTTTACGCGGGCTACGAGCAATTCAAGAGCACCCGCAATATTCCGGACATCGGCCCGCTGGGCAGCTCGGCTTCGACCATCATCGGTATTACGCCCACCGCCATCGCCGGCGCACAATCGACCGCTCAATCGCGTTATGGTTTCGATGCCGGTGCACTTGCATCCAGCGGTCGCGAGCTGGAAGTAAAAGATACGCTCGTCAAGTTGGATTGGAATATCAATAAGAATCATCGTGCCAGCGTGCGTTACACGAAGACCGAACAGAAAGAACCGATCTTCCCGAATTTCTTCCCGACCGCGTTATCGCTGAGTACCAACTGGTATTCGCAAAACAAAACCATTGAGACCGTGGTGGGTCAATGGTTTGCCGACTGGAGCCCAAATTTCTCGACTGAGGCCAAAGTCTCGCAGCGCAATTACCACAGCGAGCCCAAAAACAATGCGAGCCTGCCACAGATTTCGTTGAGCTTTACGGGCGCATTGCCCGTCGGCACCGCGCCATCCGTGCCGCTCGGTACGCGCAACCTGCTGTTCGGCACGGAGCGTAGTCGCCACACCAATATTCTCGACACCAAAACCCTCGACGGCTACCTTGGTGGCATTTACACCATGGGCGCGCACGAGTTGAAGTTTGCCGGTGACTACCAAGACAATAAAATCTTTAATGCGTTTTTGCAGGATACGAAAGGCAATTACACATTCAACTGCCAAAACAGCAGTGCAACATATACTTATACGTTCGGCACCGTGACTTGTGCAAATGCCATCGAAATTGAACGGGCTGTTCTGGAAAATTTCTCGCGTGGTCGCCCCACCACTTACACCGTGCAAGTACCCGCTCAGGCAGGCGGATCATTGAACGACGGTATAGCCAGATTCAATCTTAAAAATTATGGCCTAGCGCTGCAGGATACCTGGACGGTCAGCCCAAATCTGACGTTTATGTATGGCGTGCGTTTGGACACGCCCGCCATTTCGCAAAAACCATTGCGTAACACTGCGGCGGCGGCACCGCTGGTCGCCGGCAGCATCAACGGCAGCACGGTGGTGCGGCAGTCAGGTGGTTTTGGCCTGGACAACACCGTTACCATTGACGGTAACGATCTGATCCAGCCACGTCTGGGCTTTAATTACACCTTCGATAGCAAGCTTCCCATGCAATTGCGTGGCGGTGTGGGTTTGTTCCAGGGCGCCGCCGCCAGCGTGTGGCTGTCAAACGGCTTTTCGAACTCGGGTGTAGCAACGCGTCTAGTGGGATGCGGTGGAAACTTCGCTGCCTGTTCTGCTGCGGGCGGTATTTTTAGCGCCGATCCGGCTAATCAGCAAACCAACTTTGCGGGCGCGGCACCGGCGGCCAACGTCGACTTCATCGATAGCAAACTCGGTCAGCCGTCAGTTTGGAAAGCCAACCTAGCGTTTGATATGGAGCTGCCCGGTGGTATCGTCGCCGGCTTTGAGTATCTGTACACCAATACAGAAACAGGTATTTACTACCAACACCTTAACCTCGGTGCACCGACACGGGTGGGCATTGATGGACGCCAGTTCTTTTACACGGCAAGTGCCTTGAACCCCGCCTGTTGGAACCAAACCTCCGGCTCCCGAATTACGACCGGCGCGGTGTGTGGCGTTGATAACCG
>JAYVYF010000446.1:0-3578 GCA_043784585.1 Burkholderiales bacterium | reverse complement strand
CCACCGTCCAGCGCTGAAACGCCTGATATTCGCCGGAGAGACGATCAATCTCAACGCGCACATCCGCTTCCTCCTGCAGGAATTTGTCGGTAAATTTTTTCTTGGTAGCGGATGCCAGTGCCGACTCAAGTGCTACAAATATGGTTTCGCGCGGCACGCTCTTTTCGCGGGCCAAGGCATCGACTAACAATAAAATTTCACGACTCATTATTTTCTCCAACTGCTCACTATTGCTGCAAAAATTAATCACGCCAGATTGCTGCATACGTGATGTTTAAAAGCGCGATTATCCTAGCTCTATCGTGGAAGTCGATACACCCAGCCAATAAACTCAGCCGATACGACCCACAGCTCGCGCTCAAATATCGGGAATCAAACGCGCTCGCTCGATATCGCTCAGCGTAACGGTAATCTTTTTTTCCGTTACCAATTTGTCGGCTACCCATTCGCCAGCTTTGCCTGGCGGGATGATTGCACCCGCTTTTATTTTTGACTTGCCGACTGTTGACTCACTTACTGCTTTGGACACCTTTTTGCCGCCTTTTGACTTTGCGACAGAAACTTCAGCCGGTTCATCAGACAAATCAAATGTGATCCGATCACCCTCAACCACCAGCACTACGCCGTCAAAACGCTTACGCGCATCAACGGTTTGATGAAGCCTGACTTTCGCGCGGACGCCGATAAATCGCGCAAAGTCTGCCGAGGTCTTGAGAGGACGATCCAACCCAGGGGATGACACCTCCAGGCGCTCAAAATCAATACTTTCCACCAAAAAGACCCGAGTTAGCTGATTACTGACTGCCGCGCAATCTTCAACTGTAATTCCCTCTGGCTTGTCGATATAAACCTTAAACATGCCACCGCCGCGTTCAAAATCCACCAGCTCAAAACCTAGTGCTGAAACGGCAGTTTTTACAATCGTCGAAGCGTCCATCGGTCACAACTTTCTGCGCAATGGCTTTTACTGCAAGTATTAAAACAATTAACTGATAGTGGAGCGTATGTGGAAATTACATAATTCCCGGCAAGTGAACCACCCACTAAACCGTCGTGCTGATGGCATAAAAATCAACTTCACAAACGAAAAATGGGCGTAAAGCCCAAGGCTTGAAGTATAGCATGAGACTAAAAACGAGCGAAATATTAGGCTATTGGCGCACATTGAAGATTGCATTCGCATGTTGCAAATGCACAACAATCAGTCAAAAACGTTGGATAAATTTGTAACGGAACGTTACGATGCGACTTCGCCTAAAGCCCGAAAAGTTCATCTTTCTTTGCGGCTATTAAAAAATCAGGCTGTGTTTATTCACTAATTACGGGAGACTCACAATGAAGTTTAGATTCAATGCGATCTATGCGGCAACCATTAGCGCTACCAGCATAGCTGCTGCGGCTACATTGCTTGCCGGCCAGGCGCTGGCGCAGACAACAACCGCAGCGTCACCCCCACAAAAAATCGAGAAAATTGAAGTAACAGGCTCCAACATCAAGCGCGTGGACGCGGAAACCGCATCGCCGATACAGATTATTACCGCTGACGATATTCGTCGCTCAGGCCAAACCACGGTGACCCAGCTATTGCGCGAACTACCTAGCAATGCAGCGGGCGGTTTAACCGAATTAGCAGGCTCAGGCAGCTTCTCAGCGGGTGCCGCATCCGCGTCGCTGCGCGGCTTGGGCTCTTCCGCCACATTGGTCCTGCTAAACGGACGTCGCATCGCGCCTTATGGTCTCGCTGACCCAAACTTTGGGCAATCAGGTGCGGTTAATTTAAACGCAATCCCAATTGACGCTATCGAGCGGATCGAAATTTTGAAAGACGGTGCTTCGGCTATTTATGGTTCAGAAGCAATTGCGGGTGTAATTAACATCATCCTGCGTAAAGACTTTAAAGGTCTGCAGCTTGGCGTCACAACTGCTGCCAATAAAAGCAACGAATTTGGCAACACCAGCATCAATGCATCGTTCGGAATTGGCGACTTGGCTAAAGATAAATATAACTTTTTCGCTAATATTGAAGTTTATCGCCAAAAACATGTATTGACCAACAACGTCATCGACTATCTGGCGAATCCAGATATTCGCAACGCCTATGGCACGCTGCTAGTGAATTCATCGTTCAGCCCGTTTCTGACGTATTTGACCAACGCGACTGGCGGATCAGTTTCTTCACCCGGCCCTGGCTGTCCGGCTGCCAACGTAGTTCCGCGAATCTATAACGGCTTTAATATCACCGGTTCCGCGGCAGGTACGGCATGCGTATACGACAACACGAGTCGCGTTGAAGTCATTCCAAAAACTGAGCGCAACAGCATTTTCGCTCGCGGCACTTACGAACTACGGGCCAACACGGAGCTGTTTGCTGAAGGCAGCTATGTTGAAAATAAAACCTACTTTCTGGGCTTCCCACAAGCTGTCGGTAGCGGCACCGGCGCCACGTTTAATCCTTCAACCGGCTTCTTAAATCCATCGCCAACCATTCTGCCCGTTGGTAACCCTAACAATCCGTTTAACGTGCCAACACGGTTCCGCGGTCGTCTGGATTCAGTCGGCAATCAGGATAACGAGGTGCTGAGTAAAACCACTCGCGTGGTCGCTGGATTTAAATCAGTTCTCGGCTCGTTTGACGTGTCAGGCGGCGTTCTTTACAGTCTGACCGAACAAGACACCACCAACTACAACGCTATTCGTTACTCTGCTCTGGTGGCAGGTATTACCGGCGGCGGTTTCAATTTTTACAGTCCTAATACTGGCGCAGTTACTGCTAACGATCTTCGCGTAAATGCGAAAGACAACGCCAAATCATCGTTCACCATCGTTGACCTCAAGAGCTCGGGCGAAATTGGTAACCTGCCTGGTGGTGCCGCATCGGTTGCTATCGGCGCTGAATTCCGCCGCGAAGAACGCAAGGTTACACCCGATCCAATTAAATTAGTGGGCGGGATATTTGGGCGCGGTGTCGCTTCGGCTGACGGCTCGCGTGATGTTTCAACATTGTTCGGAGAGCTCGTATTGCCGGTGGTCACGAACGTTGAAGTTCAGGCCGCATTGCGCTATGACCGATATTCTGATTACGGAAGTTCGCTGACACCAAAAGTCGCCGCGACCTGGGCAATAGCACCAACGTTCAAACTGCGCACCAGCTTTGCGCGTGGATTTAGAGCGCCTGCGTTGACTGAGATCACGAAATCAACCACCTCTGGTTTCTTCAACGGCGTTGATGATCCACGCCGCTGCTTGCGCCCCACCTACACCGCTGGCTGCGCAGTCTCGATTCCTGCGTTGATTGTTGCGAACCCGCTGGTTCGTCCCGAGAAAGCCGAAAGCTATACAGGCGGCTTCATCTGGGAGCCAAGCACCAGCTCCAGCATTAGCGTTGACTACTTCTCAATCACGCGCCGTAATGAAATTTCGTTCCTATCGCTGACCGAAATTCTGAATAACGAAGGCTCAACCGATCCGCGTTATGCCGGCCGTATTACCCGTGATCCAACCAACACCAGCCCGACCGTACCGAACGACCCGGGTGCGATTTTGTTTGTCAGCACCGGCTTTAACAACCTGGGCGAAAC
>JAYVYF010000445.1:0-3132 GCA_043784585.1 Burkholderiales bacterium | reverse complement strand
GCGGTGATCAGGAACACGGCTAAAAAGAGTTTGCTAATTTTCTTCATGATGGTGGAACAATCTGATGATGACGAAACAGTTTTAGTGTTGATTAAATGTTAGAACTCTTCTGTAGACCCGAAAACGCCGAAAAGATTCTCTTTGAGTAAACATCTACCCAAATTAATATTGAAACGCATCTACGCTCATCCGCGCATCCAGCAACTTCATCACTCTCACTTCAACGCCTTGACCAACACTAGCATCGCGGCGTTTCCGCCGCCCGGTACCACTTCAACTTCGCGCGCGACCTCGCGCCAACCTTCGCGAGCGTAAAACTGCCTTGCCTGTTTGTTGTCCTCAAAGACCCGCAAATACAGTTGATGCTCGCCGTGCTTTAGCGCCCATTTACTGGCCGCCGCCACCAGTAATTTTCCAACGCCGTGACCGCGCAAATGCGGCAGCATATGCAGGTTGTCGACATACGCTCCCCGTTCCCGCTCCGGGCCGATTTCTATACACAGAAAACCCGCGGGAACACCCGCTATCGTGGCTAAAAATATCTCGCCAACGCCGCGGATGAGAACCGGGACTCGCGCCTGCCAGTGGCGCAGACGCTCCTCATTCACCTCGCTATTCAGATACGCATCGTCAAAAATCCCTCGATAAGCCACCCGCCAGCTGGCCGCATGCAGCGGCGCGATCAGCGGTGGAATCTGCTCGATGTTCAGCTTCGTAAAGTCCACGTTTTTAGACTTGGCGCGCGCCATTTTTGGCTTCCTTAAATTTTAGAATCAATGTGAACATATGCCCTCATTTTTCAATTTCCGCTTACGTTTCAATTCCCCGCTATTATGCAAATTCTCGTCAACCGGGAAAACAACGGAGAAAACCTATGCGCGTGCAAGACTGTAACTGGATGATGATTGAAGAATATCTGAAGACCGATGATCGCGCCGTGATGCCGATCGGCTGCACCGAACAGCATGCGTATTTAAGCCTGAGTGTCGATTCCATCGCCGCAGAAAATGTCGCGGTTGACGCCGCCGAGCCACTGGGCGTGCCGGTGTTTCCAGTGATCCCATTTGGCCATACGCCTACTTTCATGGCCTATCCCGGCACGGTCAGTTTGCGGCTTGATACGCTGATCGCGGTGGCACGAGATACACTCGACAGCTTGGCGACGCATGGCTTTAAAAGAATTCTGATCGTCAACGGCCACGGCGGCAATTCGCCAATCGCGAATTTTTTGGGTGAATGGATGGCGGACCATCCGGGCGTTAAAGTGAAATTTCACAACTGGTGGAATTCGCCCAAAACGTGGGCAAAGGTGATGGAAATTGATCCGATTGCCTCGCACGCATCGTGGATGGAAAACTTTCCCTCGACGCGGATCGCAGGTATTAAGCAGCCAACCCATCAACGCGAAACTGTGGACTACACGAAATTAAAACTGCTCAACCCAAAAGCGACCCGCGAGTATTTAGGCGATGGCAATTTCGCAGGGGTTTACGAGAAGCCGGATGCGGTCATGGCCGAGCTTTGGCAAGTCGCGGTGGAAGAAACGCGGGGCTTGATTGAGGGACCGTGGGGGTGATGGGGCTCTGCCATTGCAGCCTCACAATATTAAACGCTAGCACTGGTGCGGTGTTTGGAGATATTTTGCTTCAGACACCTCACCAATAATCGTGTTTTCTATTTTTTATTCAGGATTTCTCGTCATTTTAGGCCGCCAAACTTTCGCCGTGCAATTTCACCAACGCCAATATTCAAAATGCTCTTCAAAGGTTTTTATGCCAGATATATGCCGCCGTTCTCGATCTATGTCGCAGGATTTTTGCCGTAAATGCAGCCGCGTGGCGACCTGCAACATTTGAGGTTCAGCCACTTGGAAATCGATGACGAACCAGCGATTGAAAAGCGCATTCACTGAGTCGCGCTAGACGGCATAGCAGGCCGTGACGCTCTGCCAGCAGCATTTTGGCGCCTCTTTTGGCGCCTCTTATCGCACACCACATCGCCGCCACACTGATGAATCTTTTAATGTGGTGGATGGATCATCATCAATCCTATACAGCGATGGAGATGGAAGCCTATTTTCATCGTCTGATTTTGACTGCATGACGCCTTGCGCATACGATGAAAAAACGGGAATTCAAACCATCCCCGCCAGCAGGTTCTACTGAGAGACTATGTTCGGACTGCGCCAATTTTGTGTCATTTCAAGCACCAAAGAAGGTGGACTTGGCGCATCAAATCAGCGCCCGAACAAGCCCTTCAAAATATCCACTGGGGTAATTTTTTCTTCCTTCTTCGGTGCTTGTCGGCCCTGACCGCGCTCACCGTCTTCACCCATGCCACCGAGCATCGACATAAACGTTGATTTAACGCGCACCTTGGTTTGCCATTGCGGCTCCCATGTTGCGCGAACATCGGCCGGGCGCGGCGGGTAGGCGAAGAAGGCTTCGGAACCATAAGCCGTGGCTCGCAACATGCCGCCACCGGCAGTATTGCCGCTCTCATCGGTAAAAATCCCTTTGGGCACAGCGCATTTGGTGGCGGACGCGGGCATCACAGCTTTTTCTTTAATCCATTTATCAATCGCGGCATTGGTTTGGTAATCGTTAAGCGCAAAGCCTAATTCAGGCACATCACTCGAGGTCCAGATCACCATTTCGGCATCTCCTTTACCGCTTTCAGATTTGGCCCCTGACTTGGCCCCGATGACCGACAGAAAATAGCCGCGTGCATTTGTCACGCCGGGCCAATCGAGGCGAATCACGCCGTTGTCGTTTCGTTGTGAAATCGCATACGATGGCATGAAATCTTGCGCTTCACCTAGGTTCACTTTGAAACTATCGGGAATGCCTTGACCGACGAATTGATGCTCGCCGATAAGTGATGCATTTTCAGGCACTTTGCGGTCATCGGGCTTACCGGGCCACGCCGGGTTGCCCGGTGCGGAGCGGGCACCACGGGTGGTACTGTTGCGCATGCCACTAAAGAATTTTTGTACGTCATTAATATTGGCAGTGGCCATATCAAATACTTTGGGCTGACCGGCACGAATCGCGTCGCTACATCCCCAATACAGCAACATTTTGCCTTTTGGTTTTTCATACTTGGGCTCGACCGGTTCATCGTCGCGTGGCA
>JAYVYF010000444.1:0-2909 GCA_043784585.1 Burkholderiales bacterium | reverse complement strand
CTGGAACCACGCTCGAACACCATGAAGCTCGGCACCATGAATTCAGCGTTGCCCGCTTCACTCACCAATGCGGATATGACGTTTGTTTACGCGAATAATTTAGGCTGGGATGTGGCCAAAACGTTTGAAGCCAGCAGCATCCATGCGGACACCAAAACGGGCATTTTCAACGACCTGGATGCGATGGTTAAAACGATTGCCGCGATGGCGAAATCGGGCGACCATATTTTGGTGATGAGCAACGGCGGATTTGGTGGTGTGCATGGGAAAATTTTGGATGCGTTGGCAACGCGCGGATTGAAGCCATGAACCCATCGGGGCCAATACCTCCGCACAACGAATCACAACGGCCAAAAAGGAAGCGCAACGATCCGCAAGAAAATTATCCTCGTAATGTTGCAGCGCAGCGTGCTTTTTGTATGAGAAGTCCGTAGTCTGCGTATCAATTGAACGAAGTGTGTGGGGAATGTAGGGTTTATGGGGTCGGCTTGTTTATGCATGCTGGCTACGACATAACAGTGTTCATCACGATCTAAGTGCTGAGCGCTAATCGTAATTTCGTAATCCCGTCGTTTTGTAATTCCAGCACTTACGCCAACCAGTCTTGCGAATGCGAGGAGGAGAACGCGGACATCGGCAGCATGCCAGATGACCCAGTCAGAGCGCACGGCGAATGTGGACATGAGCGCCACATTCGCCGTGCAACCTGATGTTAGCCGCAGATGTTTTTATCGGCCCTTTACCAAAAGAACACCTTGATGCAGTCGCCCCGCAGGTGCTGTATGCGGGCTGCCCGCTGCATTTGCTTCGACGGGCCAAGGGGTGCAATCAATAGTGCATCGCACATCAACACCTCAATCACCGCCCACTTTTCAAACGCATATGCCTACGATTGTTTACGCGCACGGCTTTAAAAGCTCATCGCATTCACGTAAGGCGACTCAGCTGCGCGATCATCTTTTGGCGCATAACACCGGCATTGATTTTTACGCGCCCGACCTTAGCTTCGAGCCCGATATTGCCATCACCCAGCTGATGCGATCCTGTGCAAATATTGCTGCCGACGACCTCACGCTGGTGGGTAGCTCGCTCGGCGGCTTTTATGCACAGGTTATTGCCGAGAAACGAGCTTGCCGCGCGGTGGTTCTCAACCCATCGATTCGCCCGTTTGACACGCTTGCGCAATACCTTGGCCCGCAAAAAAATTTATATACCGGTGAGGTTTTTGAATTCACCATAAAACATGTGAAGACACTGCGTGATTTATTTGTGGCGCAGATCACGCATCCCGAGCGATATTTATTGATCGTTGAAACCGGCGATAAGGTGCTCGACTATCGCGCGGCAGTAGCCTGCTACGCGGGAGCCGCACAAATTGTGATCAAGGGCGGCGACCATGAATTGACCTCATTTCCGGCGCATATTCCCGCGTTGCTGGCGTTCGCACAGGGCGAATCAAGCAACACGCAAGGGACAGCATAAAAATATTATTCTCGTTTATTGGCGGGAATTTCAAGGCATTTTCGCTTCAAAACCCCCGCCAGATGGCGATCTAACAAATTCTCATAGCAACTTAAAATTTAGTGCTTTAGAAAATTTCCTTGCATCTTAAGTCTGCAAAAACTCTATTCTTAATACCCTTCTACCGATCCATCGCTGCGCCTGTCATACCCTCCTACCAGCACACCAGCTTTCGATCGGATCAGTGCGCCCGCATGCCCCACACTTTCATCCCACTCACCCAGCCACTCGACATCGTGGCCACGCGCTTTCAAATCGTTAAAAACGGTTTCATCAAACCGGCGTTCGATTTTGAGCGAATCTGTCAACGTGCCCCAAGTACGGCCCAGCAACCAGCGCGGCGCATCAATAGCCGCCTGCGGGCTCATGCCGAAATGAGCGATTCGGGTGAATACTGCGCACTGTGTTTGCGGTTGACCATCACCACCCATCGTGCCGTAAGGCATCACACGGCCATCGTTGAACAGCATCATCGCCGGGTTCAAGGTATGGAACGGTTTTTTGCCCGGCTTCAACGCCAGCAACGCGGTGGGATCGAGGCAGAAACTGGCGCCACGATTTTGCCAATTGATGCCACTCTCCGCCAACACCACGCCCGATCCAAACTCGTGATAAATAGATTGTATGAACGACACCGCGCGGCCTTCGCCATCAATCGCACCCATCCAGATCGTGTCGGCAGGCTTGAGATTTTTGCCCCATGGGCCAGCTTTTTGAAGGCTGATTTTCGCCGCAAGTGCGGCCACAATATCGTCGTCCAGTAACGATTGTGGATGAACCTTCATATACGCGGGGTCGGTTACATGTTTATCGCGAATGCTGAACGCTTGCTTGGTGGCTTCGACGCATAAGTGAACATAATCCGCGCCGAGTGGGTCGAGGTTTTTCAGCCCCAATTTATCGAGAATGGCAAGAATGAGCAGCGAGACCACACCCTGTGTCGGCGGCGTCATGTTGTAGAGCATGCCGTGGGAATGCGGGCGGCTGAGCGGCTCGCAAAACAATGCTTCATATTGGCGCAAATCATCGAATGAAACGAGCCCGCCAATTTTCGCAAAATCCCGCGCGATGCTGTCGGCGATGTCGCCGGTATAAAAATCGGCAAGCCCTTTTTTGGCCAAATGTTCAAGTGTGGTCGCCAGACGCGGCATTTTGAAATTACTGCCGGCCGCCGGCGCGGCACCCGCCACCAAAAATGATTCCGCAAAGCCGGGTTGCGGTATCAGCTCGACCGCTTTGGCGTGGGTGCAGGCATATTGGCTGTTGGTCACCGCAATCCCGTCGCGTGCGTGGCGAATAGCATTTTCCAAAATCGCGGTCAGCGGCAATTTTCCGCCCCACTGCTTTGAAATCATCAGCGCACTTTCCCAGCCTGATACAGTACCCGC
>JAYVYF010000443.1:0-9774 GCA_043784585.1 Burkholderiales bacterium | reverse complement strand
CGTCCCTGCAGTGACACTAAAATTTGCCACGGCTTGTAGCGCGCAGGTCTAATTGATTTCTTTGGGTCAACCAAGTAAGCCTCCCGAGCAGCGGCCGTGAAATCTTTAACCTTGGTTTCTTTCAGAAGTTGCTGCGCTCGATATTTGGCGAGCACTTTTTCAGTCTGGTTAAGAATTTCGTCTTTTACGATTTGATTTTGATCGAGCTTCTGCTCAATCGCCTCTTGAGCCAGGACTCTATTTATGAGCAGGTTTTCCAACAGCCCTGCAATACGCACGCGACTAAGCAGGAATTCAAAACGTTCTGACTCTGGGATCCGACTTATTTCAGCATCGAAATCTGCTTTTGTTACCTTTACTGTCGCATTGGATGCAAGCACTGTATCTGCACCAACTACGGGCTTTTCTACCGCAGAATTTGAGGCCGTCATTGACGCTTGCGGTGGGCTCACCTGGGCGTTTACTGCAAACGCAGCAGTGACAATCGTCGAGAGAATTAGTTTATTTATCATAGTCATAAAAAAATTAAAGCGGGAGGCTCGCCATAAGCGCGCCTCCCGCTCTTTTAGATTTTAAAGATCAGGCTTATCGAATCTGCACGTATCCGCCGCATAATCCAGCGCCACTAGATGCGCACGAATCAAGTGTAGGCAGGCCGCCACGTGAGGCAGGTCGGGCATCCTGCATACGCAAATTCAGATAATACGTCTGGCCAGGCACCATCTTACATTCGTATGACTGGACAGTACCGGCGGTAGCTCTGTAATAAATCGAGACGCCGTATGCTTCGGAGCTGAAGCATGCATTTCTTGAGGGGCCCGACACAAGTTTATTAACATCAAAATCGCACGGCTTATCCGAAACGCTCATGAAGCCGCTAACAAAAGTAACTTGCGTACCTTCGTTATATTGAAAGATGTTTGATGTGCCCTCGGCCGGCGCGGTAAATTTCCAAGTCATTGCCTCATTCGCTGCCAAGAATGGGTAATCATTACCTCCGCTAGCTTGATACTTAGTGAAGTCAATGTTGTGCTGCCACAGGCGCGTAATGGCTGGGGTAGCGTTTGAACATTTGGCCGCTACATTTTCAGCAGCGTAAGAATTCATCAGCGCATTGATGGGGCTAGGTCCATTTAGCTTGCCAACACGGGAGGCGCTATTTCCACCTGGGCTTGTTCGCGATGGCGTGGGGATGACATCACCCTCTACCGAACAGTCTACACCGGCTCCACAAGCACTAGGCGGCGTTCCGGGGGGCGTTACAGGCGGTGTCGTGGGTGGTGTTACAGGCGGTGTTACGGGCGGTGTGGGCGGTACCACAGGCGGCGGGGCGGTTACGCCAACACAAGCTGGCGGCACGGTGATGTCTATTCCGGTGCTTGTAACTAAGACTTGAAGGGGCGATAAAGTACAAGCTGTGCCGTTGACGCGAATGGTTTGCGCATAACCTGCTTGTGAAACAGCGGTCAATGCTGCCGCTGTTAACACTGCGTTTGAAATTGGAACAAAGAACTTTTTCATTTAATTCCTCGGTTGGGTGAAGAGGTTTGTTTGCGAGCACTAGCCAACTCTGCAGTTCCGGTATGCTCTGCTAAATATTATTATTCTTTATTATAACCTGACGTTAGCAGCGTTACTGTAACCAAAATGACAACAATTGTAATAAAAAAAGGGGCGGAAATCCGCCCCTTTTCTCAAAACATAAAAACCATATTACTGGATGCTACGTGTGTATTTAGCTTGCGAAACTTGACCATATTGCGAAACAACACCCGCTTTATTAAAGTTGGTGAATGCCATGCTGATAACGGGCAAGCCAACATGTCTCGCTGGTGTAATTGCGACGCCGTTCAATGTTGCCGATGCTGGTGTCAAACCTTGCACTGGTGCATTGTACGAAATCAGCAACCAACCATTTGGACCATTCGTTCCTGGCAAGCCTGGGCTAGTCAAAGAACCTGCGACCGTTGTGGCAGAACCAACAAAATTTAGCAGCTGGCTGACTGGGAACGAAGTGTTTACCGAGCCCAACAAGCTAGTTCCTTGGAATGGAACTACTGTTGCTTCCCAGCACGTACCTGAACCTGCAATTTGCGTTGCGGGTGGCAATGGTGATGGCAGAATTACGTTCGGCGCCACGCCGGTAGTACCTTCTTCGCGATTGTATACGGAGAATGCATATGGGTCACATGAACCACCACCGCCAGGAGCTGCACCAGCCATGTTGAAGTTAGATGTAAACGGCGCTGTTGCGGCGCCGCCACCAACACGAACGTATTCGCGTTTGGTTGGGAATGTCAGAACCCAGTCAGTCTGGGAAACAGTACCGGCATCCAAAACATACTCGTTCAACACGGTGTTACGCATAATGGTCGCGGAGAAAGCATCTGCACCGTTTGTCCACACTGCGTTTACGTTACCCGTAACCGTAGGCTGGCTTGTAACGGCACCAGCGCCAACGAATACGTTGGAAACTGGGGGCGCTGCTTGACCCAGACGTGGTGTTACCTGGCCCGTTGGCGTGTAAGCAACAATGTTTGACCATGCGTCGAATGCGGTTGCATCGTAAGCGTAGTTAGCACCGGTTCCAGCGCTGATCACGTTTGCGCGGCCAGACAAACCACCGCTAGGAGGCGTCAGATAAGTGCCCGGAAGTGGATTTGTAACGTTACCACTACCTGGATCATAAGCATCCAATCCTGGGCAATTGGCAGGAATGTTGTTTGCGCCGTGTCTGGCGAAACCAGTGATGGTAGCGTCGGTTACGACGCCCATTTCAATAACCTCGAAGTAACCTTCACGGGTACGATCCAAATCAACTGGACCGGTATCTGCTGCTGCCCCTGAATACTGGAAGTTTTTGAATACATTCAAACCTGCACGGCCGCCGGTACCCGCAAACAGGTCGCTAGGGGTCACGCATGAATTGTCGTTCGTCACGAAGCTTGCGCCCGCGCCGGTCGGAACAACAACACCCGTAAATACGTCGTTAGGCGACAGGTATAAGTTAAAGTCAAGTACCTCGCGGCTGTTACGGCCTTCGAGGAAACGAACTTTTACAAGTTTGGTTTGGTTAGTGGTATTAACAACCGACATCAACGTGTTAAACGATGCGCCAGCTGCAGAGGTGCGAGTCGTATAGTACGGATAAATCAAAACTTGACCCAAGCCATCCGGATTCAAGTGTACTGCGTTCGCGGTCCCGGCGGCACCGAGTGCTCCCAGACCTGCCAACACCGCTGCATACAAAGACTTCTTTTTGAACGTATTCATTTTTTAAGGTACTCCTTTAGAGAAAAGTGATCACTTTTTAGAAGCTACAACACTACGAGTTTATACCAGCCAAAACCATTTTTCAAACAATTTTATTGTTATCCACAGATATACGAATTAACTATTCGCTTAACCACGGTACACAAACCACCAATTACCCTCATCTAAAATCCATATTTCCGACAATGTCTGATTCAAAGACAAACCACCAATTACGTAATCGAGAGAAATTTTCACATCGCATGAATCAACCTGGCAGCTTGCTTCTTGGACCTTTGCCTTGCGAAAATGAGACGTGTTTACTCTCAACCGGTAATCCTGCGCCTGTAGCTTTGCCCGACCCGAGGGGCTGATAAATGCGTAGGCTTGATTAAGCTCACCCGCCAGAATCGCATCCCAACGCTGTTGGGCTCGCTGCATAACCAGTTTGTCCACCGCAGCTACATTGCTGGACGAATCAATAATTCCGGCAGGTGTGCTACAAGCGGATATTAACACCACTACAAGACCAAAAAATACAACTTGAAAAATTCTAAATATCACAATGAATCCAATTCTTTCAGCATAGTGTTAATGTATTCTCTGAACACAAAGCCAATGATAAGCGTAGAGAATTCTAATTAAAGCGTCAATCGAATCAACACGTTTTGACTTGATTTAGCTCCCGTGTGTCATTTTTACAACATTTGCAACGGCTATTTACTTGATTGTGCTTCGTTTGATAGCGATTTTGACTTCGGAAACACGGATTGTAAGGACGGCAATTTTTTGCGCAACTCTTCCATCACAGCACGGGAATCATCTGAGTTATTAACCACAACCGGCGTGATGATAATTACCAACTCGGTGCGAATTTTTGAAAGCGACTGCGTTCCAAACAAGCCCCCTAAAATCGGTATTTTAGATAGCAAGGGTAAGCCTGCAGTTCCGGAGCTGGTGTCGTTCTGTATCAGACCCGCCAACACCATCGGTTCGCCGGATGCAACATTTACAACGGTCTTGGCTTTACGCGTCGAAATGTTGGGGTTAGTGCCCGCCGCCGCACCCGGCGCTGGGGTGCTAATTTCTTGGTTAATTTCTAGCGTGACGCGGCCACCAGCGTTGATTCGAGGGGTAACCTCAAGGATTACCCCGGTATTTATATAAGTACGAGAGGTTTGCGTAACGCCCCCAGCACCCGTGGTTGTGCCTGTATCTACTGAGATTTGATTACCTACATTGATTGACGCTTTTTCGTTGTCAAGCACAGTAATATTCGGCGTGGATAGCGTTTGTGAGCGCCCATCTGTTCCGAGCGCCTGCAATACAGCCCGAATATCGCCGCCAACAACATCTATGAGCTGTAATCCAGCCGCCGCTGCTATGGGAACCGTTGGTTTTGGCGTTAACGGTAGGTTGCCTCCGCTTCGCAAGGCACCAGTCACGCCAGGACGCGAATTAATAAACCACTCGATCCCAAACTTCAGATCGTCCGTAAGCGTAACCTCCGCCACCAACACCTCAACCTTCACCTGCCGGCGCGGCACGTCCAATTGCTTTAGCGCAATCTGAATGGTTTCATAGTCCGACGGAGATGCGAGCACCAGCAACGCGTTATTTTCGACGTCGGCAATGATTCGCAGGTCCTTCGACACGCCGTTGCCACTGCCGCTAAAACCTGTTGCTGGCGGCGCGGTGGTCGCGGGTTGAGCTGCCTGTCCGGGCAATCCGGTCGGCGGAATGCCGAGCTGTCCTGCGCGCTGTCCTGGTGCCAATGTAGGTTGAGAGGTGCTTCCAGAACGATTGCCATAGACGTCGCCCAGCAATTGCGCTAATTTATCCGCCTTCCCATGTTGTACCTGATACACGTTCAGACGAATACCGCCTGAGCCACCATTGCTTTTGTCAAGGCGCTCAATCCACGTTTTTGCTTCTGCAAGGTAGCGCGGTTGGGTCGTCACCACCAGCAGGCCATTCATGCGCTCGATCGGAATAATCCGCACGATACCGGCTAACGGGCTCTGCGCGGCTGTGCCAAAAATCCGGTCAAGGTCACCTGCCAGCGCCTTTACGTCGGTCGACATCGGAAATAAGCCCACCGAATAGCCAGACAGAAAATCCACGTCAAATAACTCAACAATATCGAGCAAGTGCTTTAACTCACGCTGCGTACCGGAGAGAATCAACAGGTTGCGAATATCGTCGCTTTTCACCGACGTTGCGGCATCCGCTGCATAGGGTTCGAGAATACGTTTCATGTCGGTCACGCCGACAAACTTCAACTGCACGATCTGCACAGAATAGCCCGCCGGCAGCGCTGCGGCACCCACGCCCACTTGCGGCGTGGTGGTGCCGCGAATGCCGAGGCCAGCAGGTTGAATTTTATAAATTCCCTCTTCACGAATCATGACCTGGCCATTTTGACGCAACAACATTTCGAGGATCGGAATCAAATCTTTACGCGATACCGGTCGAGAGAAACGAATGGTTGCCGTCCCCGCCGTGGACGGGTGAATGGTGAACGATTCGCGCATGTAGTCGCCCATGATGGTCTGCACAATGGCGCGGATATCAGTGCTCTCGAACTGCAGGCTGAACTCCTCGGGGCCTGACGCTACCGGCGCCACAGCGGGCATTTGCTTGACGAAATTACCCGTGCCCTGAAAAATGCGCGCTGCGGGAATCTCTAGTGCTGCGTTTGGTGCAATCGGCGCTGCAGATGATGCGCTCGCGCCCGGTTGCGCCACCACGGTGGCTGACGTCGTCGCGACACCAGTACGCGCAATCGTTGAGCCACTGGCTATTGGCGCTGTCCCTATCAATGTGGCGGGGGGGGATGAGGCTGCAAGCTGTGGAAACGGTCCAGAAGGCAATACGGTGACGGCTCTTTGTGGAGGGTCTGCTTCCACCGGAGCCTGAGCCGTGACTTTTGAGGGATCATTGACACCCTCCGTGGTCGGCGGCAAAAGCGCACAACCCCCTAATGCACCCAGCACCATGCCCGCCAATATTGTGCGGTTAAACACCGGCGCGTTTGTCACCGTAACTGCTTGGCCGCTATAGCCATCCGCGAGTCTAGTTTTTTGCATTTTCATTTATTAATATTCCTGAGAACAATACGACGCCGCCTACTGGGGTAAATTTTGGAAACGGCGTCGACGGGCAGCCGTGGGTTCGGCTGAATTTGTGGCCGCGCTGCTGTTGCTCACCGCACCCGCTATGGGCATGCCTCGCGCATCGTTTTGAATAGGGACCGGCCCTGAATTTGCGCCAGTGGGAGCGGGCAGTGGCACATTACCCGTCTGGCCCGGCAACAGCGGGACGGGCATTGAAGCTGCGTTTGGGGGGCGTCCAAATGCGCCGCCCACCCCAAAACTGTTGGTACTCTGTGGCCCGGCGCTGAGCGCAGAACTGGGGGGAATCACCTGCGCCGTCGCACCATTTATCGCTTGCGCGCCGGGGGGAATCGCATTTTGAGCAAAATTCGGCGGTAGCACGGCTGCGGATTTTGATATCGCCAACGTTAACACTTCCGTTTCGTCGCCCAGCTTTAGTACCACTCGCGTGGCATCCACGCTATCCAGGGTCGCGCCCTGACTGCCCGTCGGGTCAACTATCGCGCCCTTGACGACACGCCAGGTTTTACCCGACCTGATATCCACTAAAAACGCAGTGCTCACCTGAGCATTCACTGACGTGCCGCTTAAACGGTACTTGCCTTTTTCCATGACAGGCGCTGCGGCAACAGCGGCGGCAGGTGGATTGGGACGGCGGCTTTGACTGAACAGCGGGCGTTCCACGGTTTCTTTGTAAGTTGGATCGATGGGTGGCATGACGAATGGCGGCAAAATTACAATATTATCGGCCTGGCGTGGCGCGCCACTAAAGTTGGGAGTTCTGGGAAATAAATAGCTGCCCCAGCCCGTTTCCCATGCAAACACGCCAACCACTCCCAACACCGCAACGGCGATGAGCGCAGTCAGCCAGTACCGCTGCACGATGAACCTAAATCCCGCCGCCTTTGATGGAGCCATCGAACCAGAAGCAGGCTTCATGTTTTTCCTCCGGCAGGCTTTTTCGGCTCGGCGTTGGTGGTTGATTTTCCAGCCGACGCAGCAAGTGGGGTTGGCGCGGCCGCTTCCGCCACCGCCAATGGCGCAATGCCTGATACATCCATTTGCACAAAATGCTCAACTTCTGGGGCGCCCGGTGCAAGTTTAAAACCGAATCCCGCCTGCGACGTCACCTTTAAACCATCAACAAAAATATACGGCTCTCTTGATTCGAGTGCATACAGAATTGACCGCAAATTTGGCACGCTCACGCTCATTTGTACCGTTGCACTTAGTTGTCGATAACCGTCAGCATCTTTGTGCGGCAAACTTTGAACTGACAGTACACGCCCACTATTTTGTTCGGCCATCGATTTGACGAGCTCCTGTAGCTCGGCCCCCGCCAAGGCCGGCGTTCCGCCTTTCAGGAAATACTTTTTGATGTCTTTGCCCTTCAACAACTCAACGGTTTCAAGCATTTGCGGACGCGCCGCATTCGCGCTCGATTGTGATTTTAGCTGCCGAGTCATTTTGAACAGCGCATCATCGTAATGGCGGTGTCCGGTCCAAGCCAAAGCCGCGACCCCCGCGATCGGCAGCAAAATTGCCGCCACCAAAATGCTGATCGCAAGCATGCGGCGACCGCGTGGCGAAAGGCGCTGACGAAGCGTGCTCATGGCGTCGGCGCCTTACCATTCGGCACATTTGGCGCGTTCGGCGATGGCGCAGGCACTGACAGCCTTATATTATTTGGCGGGGTCGGCACAAGCATAAGCGGTGATATTTGCGACAAAGGCGGGAACGGAATAGGGGTGGGCGAATTGCCTGCACCGGGGGCTGGCATTGGGGTTGTGGCGGGTCTAACAAATTTTGGAACAGTCACCGGAGTGACCAGCGCATTAGCCGCCGGCGGAGTGCCCATTACCGGCAAATTCGCGCCACCGGTCGCTGCTGGCGGGCTTTTCAACGGGGTAATGACGGGTGCAATGATCGGTGCAATAAGGGTGGCAGGCACAGGGGGCGCCGCCATTGACGCGGCAGGCGCAAAGGGCGCTGCGGGTGTATTGGGCATATTCGGCAAGGGGATTAGCACCAGCGCCGGTGAATCCTGTTGAGCTTGTGTCGTCGTGAGCGCACCTATCACTATGGCCTCCGGCAGCGGGCGCGGCTTCACCTCGCTGGCAAGCGTGAAATATTCAAAATTAGGACGGCTGCCTTGACGCGTTTGTTGGCGTTGCGTCGTATTTTGCAGGAACGGTGTCTGTTCCAGACTTTCGATCACCTTCGATACCGACGCGGCTTCTCCTGCCAATTGCAGCTCACGCGTTTTTACCAGCGCCTTGTATTCAAAACTCTGAATCCACATCGTATCGGGTGAAATTTTGGTAATTTCGTCGACTAGCATCACCACAGGATAGTTTGCATGTTTACGCCCCACCACATAATTGTACTCATTCGCCAGCCGGGTATATTCCTCGGTCACGCGCTGGGTAATTTTGAAGTCCGAATCCGCTTTCGCGGCGACTGGCATCAGCTCTTTGACCATCTCGCGTTTCTGCCAAATCGGCAACAAAACCGCGACCAATGCCAAAACCACCGCCAGCAGCAACAGGCCCACATTGATACGCTGCATATTGCTCCAGCGGCGCGCAGGGCCGGCAGACATGGGCAGCAACTCAATCGGTGGCGCACCGCGCCGCAAACCTTGCGCGTCACGTGCTCTGTCGCCAGGCTTAGAGCCGAGCGAAAAATCATCGGCGGCAACAATACTGTAAACAGAAATGGCGGCGGCGCGCATGTCGTTCAGCCACGGCAAAAGTATATTTTTAGGCACCGCAACGACTTCGACTTCGATCCGTTCACGCGTCACATCACGCGAAACCACTTGCGCTCCAAAATACACCTGCGCCGCTGTAAATGGTGTTTGACGATCCATGTCGAAGCCAACCACGTCAATTAAATTTTCCTCTGTCGCCATCGGCAAAACAACGCGCTTGCGCAGGACATGTTCCGGCGAGACCAGCACCCGGACATCACGCCCTTCACCTCGCAATAACTCATCCAGCGCCGTACGCACGGCCGCCGCATCACGCGACAACAGCGGAACGCGCTTTAATTCCTGCACAAACGCGTTATCTGCCCTCACCTTTACCCGTACCAGCGCGGCATCTTCGATCATCAAGTCGGTTAGCGATGCATCGCCCGCAAACGCCATCGATACCCGTTTCGGCACCATTGCACTCAACTCTTGCGTCCACCATTGCCAAAAAGACGAGAAACGCTGGCTCGCACTCGCGAGCAAAGAAATGGGTTTGGTTGTGATCGCCATAATGAAAAGTTTAAATCCTGCTCGCTGCCAGGCGACTGGATGCGCGGCTAGGCGCGACACCGCCAACCGCACCGGATGCGTCTACGCGAAGATTGGGAACACTAGGAATAACCGCAGGCGCACTTGCGCCGGGCGCGTTTT
>JAYVYF010000442.1:0-2279 GCA_043784585.1 Burkholderiales bacterium | reverse complement strand
CCCGCGGGCAAGGACGCGAAAAGTTTGCCGGTTGTCATCCATCCGCACGGCGGACCGTGGGCACGGAATGTCTGGGGCTACAACCCGGAAGTGCAGTTTTTGGCGAGTCGCGGCTATGCGGTATTGCAGATGAATTTTCGTGGCTCTACCGGCTATGGCCGCAAGTTGTGGGAAGGTTCGTTTCGCCAATGGGGGCGTGCAATGCAGGACGATATTACCGATGACGTGCAGTGGCTCATTAAACAAGGCATCGCCGACCCCAAACGCGTGGCAATCTATGGCGGCAGCTACGGCAGCTATACGACGCTCGCAGAGGTGACGCCGGATTTGTATGCGGCCGCAGTGGATTATATGGGCGTGTCGAATATATTTGCCTTCATGAAAACCATCCCCCCATTGTGGGAACCAATGCGCGATTTGGTTTACGAGATAGTTCGCAATCCGGAAAACGATAAGGACCTTTTGCAAGCCGTGTCGCCGATATTTTTAGCAGTGCAAATTTAAACCCCGCTTTTTGTGGCCTAGGGTGCAAACGACCCTCACGTCAACAAAGCGGAGGGGATGGCTTTCGCAATCAAGAAAACCAGTTTGAATTTTATGAAGCGATGGAAAGGTTTTTGGCGAAGCATTTGAAGGGTTAGTCATTTCGCCGACGCAATACGAAAAATCCCGAGGAATTAAATTCATCGGGATTTTTCACATTTGCAGTGGCTAAAGCCCTAAAATTGGGCTATGTCCAAATCAACGCCAGCCGACCAAAAAAGTGCCGAGAAAACCACCAAGTCCGCCATTAAGGCCCCCAGTCCACTGGCCTACGAGCTTCGCCCCGGCCAGTCGATTGAGCTATTAAAAGAGCTACACATCCTCACCCGCGATGGGCGGATGAATCAGGATAGTCAGCGAAAGCTGAAACAGGTTTATCACCTGTTTCAATTCATAGAACCGTTGTTGAATGAAATTTCTGCTGCACAACCCGATATAAATCTGGTCGATCACGGCGCAGGCAAGTCGTACCTTGGCTTTATTTTGTATGATTTATTTTTTAAGCCCCGTCAGGACAATAGCCATATTTACGGCGTCGATACGCGCGATGATCTGGTGCAAAAATCGCGCGCGCTGGCCGCGAAGCTGGGTTTTCCGCGCATGTCTTTTGTTAATTTATCTGCTGCAGCCTCAATTGCGTCAGAACAATTGCCCGCACATATTGACATCGTGACCGCACTTCACGCCTGCAATACCGCAACCGACGACGCGATTCATTTTGCGTTAAAGAAGAAGGCCAGGTTGGTCGTTCTGGTGCCGTGCTGCCAGGCAGAAGTTGCCACAATTTTTAACAAGCACAAGGGCGCTGCGCTGGCTAAAAATGCGCTGACGGAAATTTGGCGCCATCCCTTGCACACCCGCGAATTTGGCAGCCAGATTACCAACGTGCTGCGCTGCCTGCAATTGGAAGCGCACGGCTATCAAGTCAAAGTGACTGAGCTGATCGGCTGGGAACATTCTATGAAAAACGAGCTCATCATCGCAACCTATAAAGACTTACCGCGCCGTCGCCCCACCGAGCGCCTGCATGAATTGCTGGAAACGTTGGGATTAGGCGAAATGCGGGACAGATTTTTTACGCCGGTTTGACACCGGGCGCGCGATAGCGTAATTTTACATTGCGCCGATTTGAAGATCAGCTTGCGGGCGCGGGAATATTTAATATTTCCAACAAATACGGCTAAAGCGGCTATCTGAAATTATAGAAAGCCCGCCAGTCCAAACTGATCGGGCTTTTTTGTTGTTTGGAAATTATGATTGCCTCGCCTTTGAAAATGCACTTTGCTGAACCGCTGAAACTTGCCAGTGGCGACGTGTTGAGTGAGTACAGCCTGGCGTTCGAGACCTACGGAAGCCTGAACTCACAAAAGACCAACGCGGTACTGATTTGTCATGCCCTCAATGCGTCGCATCACGTGGCCGGCGTGTATGAGAATCAAGTCAAAAGCGAAGGCTGGTGGGACAACATGATCGGCCCGGGAAAGCCGGTAGATACCGACCACTTTTTTGTCATCGGCGTAAATAATCTGGGCTCATGTTTCGGCTCTACCGGCCCACTGTCAACAAATCCGGTCACAGGAAAGCCTTACGGCGCAAATTTCCCGATGGTGACAGTAGAAGATTGGGTGGATTCGCATGTGCGACTGCTTGATCAGTTGGGCATCGGTCAGCTTGCCGCGGTCATGGGCGGCTCGCTGGGCGGCATGCAGGCGATGTGCTTGAGCTATCGCTATCCG
>JAYVYF010000441.1:0-4316 GCA_043784585.1 Burkholderiales bacterium | reverse complement strand
GCTCCATATACGTCGCATCAGGAATAATCATGTCCGCATAGTGTCCGGTTTCGGAATAAACCACATCCGAGCAGACATGAAACGGAATCAGCTTTTCGTCTTTCATCACATCCACCGCCAAGCTGCGACCTTCCGGCCAGGTCAGCGGCGCGGCTAGGGTATAGCTCATATAGACCTGAATTTTGCCGCGACCTTCTTTGATGTACTTGTAAACGATCTGCCCGACTTTCATCCGCTGCCATTTGTTGGAGAGCGGCCATTCGGGCGGATTTTCAATTGCACTCTTAGCAACGGGTGATGGCGGAATCGGCTTTGGTTGCGGAAATACTTGCGGCGGAATCCGCGTTGGCTCAACGGTGTAGCAATAACCGCCTGGCTGACCGATGGAGCCCACAATCGCATTCAACATAATGACCGCGCGATCATTGTTAAAACCGTTGTAATGCGCTCCCGTGCCGCGATTGGTGAACGCGGCCACCGCAGGACGAGCGCGCGCAAATTCCAGCGCGACGCGCTGAATATCGGCCGCCTCGAGTCCTGAAATTTTCGCCGCCCATGCGGGGCTGTAAGGTTTTAACCACACTTTTAATTCATTAGCGTTGATGTTGCTCCATGTGTCCAAAAACGCACGATCAAATTCGCCGGCTTCCATGATCGCGTGACACATCGCGAGCGCAACGGCACCGTCGCTACCCGGAATCGGCGCGAACCATTCATCCGATCTACCTGCCGTATTCGACATGCGTACATCGAACGTCACCAGCTTCGCACCATTATCAAAACGGCCTTTGATTATGCGTTTTGCGGCGTGGATCGCGCCCTGATGTGCTTCGTAAAAATTAGTGCCGAAATTGAGAATGTATTTGCTGCGCTCAAAATCCGCACTCTCCCAATCGGTTTCGCCAAGCGAAACATAATTTGCCGCCCGCTTATTCGATGAGCAAATCGCGCGATGATTGAATAACGATGGCGAGCCAATCGCGTTCAGAAAGCGATTCATTTCCTCAGCCAGTCGTGAGCGGCCAATATGGATCGCGACTTCTTCGGGCTTGCCTTCATCAACCGCCTTACGGATGCGCGACGAGATTTCTGTGTAAACCTCATCCCACGAAATACGCTGCCACTTTCCCTCGCCGCGTTTGCCGATACGCTTTAGCGGATACAACAATCGTTCAGGATAATTGTTGATCGTCGGCCCGGATTGGCCTTTTGCGCACAGCGATTTTCCGTTGTTCGGATCTTCCGGGTTGCCGGAAACTTTGACCAATTTGCCATCGATCACATAGCCCTGAATGCCGCATACGGTTGAGCAATTCAGGCACACACCTTTTTTGATGATTGCTTTGCTGTAATCGTTTTTCAAACGGCCCTTGCCGTTCGGGCGACGCACCGACTTTCGTTGGCCGTATACATCCTTTTTCGAATTCCAGAAAAACGCATTGGCATCTTCACAAGTGAGCAAAATAGTTTCGCCCAACGCAAGTGTGGATAACGCGGCCAATCCTTGTTTGAGAAAGACGCGACGATTGTCGTTGGCAGAATCAGTCATGCCGCACCACCTTTCTTGGTGCCCGGGGCGGCCATGCTGTAGTTCTTAACCGTTTCCAATTTTGCCCACATCACTCGCTTCTTCTTCGGAAATTCAGGCTGCAATTGTGTCCACGTTTCTATTTCGTAGCTGTAAGGATCATGCACGCGGCCCTTCGGTATTTTGGCTTCCATTGCGACTTCATGGCCGCGATAAGAGACGGATGGCCTGGTTTTTTCTTCTGGCTTGAGCACCTTGGTTTCCGCACCATAGCGTTTCATGAACAGGGAGTAGGGTGATTTTGGGTCGTTGGCATCGCCAAAATGAAACACATCGGCGGGACAGGTTTCTACACACGCCGGGTCCATGTTGTAAGCCAGCCGATGTGAACAGAAATCGCATTTGTCCGCCACATCATTTTCATCACAGCCAATCGCGCCATAAGGGCAGGCGGCTTCGCATTTGCCTTCGTGATCGCACTTGTCGGGATCAATTTTGATAATGCCGTCTTCGGATTTAAAGATCGCTTTGGTGGGGCATGCTTTCAGGCAGGGTGCATCTTCACACTGCATGCACAGCGTCGGTAAAAATGATCGACGCGTCTTGGGGAATTTGCCCGTATCCCAATAGTAAACTTTGGTGCGGAATCGCGCTAGGGGGACATTATTTTCAACCTTGCAGGCTACCGAACATGCATGACAACCAATACAGCGCTCCACATCCAGCGCCATTTTCCAACGAGGCGTGATGCCATTAGCAGCGGCCATGGGGGCCTCCTGCGACCATGCTGCGAATACATAAACTGCACAAACTGACAGCAGAGGCAGCAGAGCAAATAACTTTTTTGGTACGTGACGAGCCTTGAATCAACATGGGTGTCCTCGGTGAATTTTAAGATGCGTGCGTCAGGTTTGATGATGAATGAAAACCTAACCAGCATCAAGTGATTTTCCACAACGAATTGACGAAGAAAATTATTGGCCGTCGCTATTCACCCGCGCAGGATGCAACTCAGTAGATGGTAGCGCGTCCTGCGTTAAGGTTATTTAAGGATCCCCTGCAGGCGGGCATTTGCAAGTATTTATGCTCGAAAAGCGCCGTTTGATGCGGGCCTTGATTCTGGCTGATCGATCGCCGCCTTTGAAGTGATCTCCAAGGTAATTTACAGGGGGTATCTGTGGTAATACGGCATGCAGCCACCATCTAAAATTGCGCCAGGCAGAAACACCGGTATGTTTTGGGTGAAAATCATGATCTATCAAAAAGAAACCCGAACATGCAAACATCTGATCAACCCATCTTAAGAGACATCGTGCTGATTGGCGGCGGACATAGCCATGTCGGGGTGCTAAAAAGTTTCGGCATGAAGCCGATTCCCGGCGTGCGCCTCACTCTCATCTGCACCGATATGCACACGCCTTATTCCGGGATGCTGCCGGGCTATGTGGCGGGCCATTATGAATACGATGAGGTCCATATTGATTTGAGTCGCCTCGCCGTGTTTGCGGGCGCGCGGCTGTATCGCGATGAAGTCATCGGCCTTGATCGGGTCAATCACAAAGTGCTGTGCCGCAACCGCCCGCCGGTGCCCTACGATCAGCTCTCGATTAACATTGGCTCGACCCCGCAGCTAACCCAAGTGCCAGGTGCATCGGAGCATACCGTGGCGGTCAAACCGATCCAGCGCTTCAATGACCGTTGGTTAGCACTGCTCAATCGTGTGCAGCATCATCCGGGGAAATTGACCATTGCGGTGGTTGGCGCAGGGGCTGGCGGCGTGGAATTATTATTGGCGATGCAATTCCGGTTGCGCAACGAATTGCAAAAGCTCAAGCGTGATCCGAATGATCTGGTATTTCATCTGTTCACTAGCGGTCCGGATATCTTGCCGACACATAACGTTGGCGTACGCCAACGTTATGAAAAAGTCCTGACCGGGCGTGGTGTGGTGGTGCATCGCGATGCGGGCGTCACACAAGTGTTTGCGGGGCGTTTGCAAACAGCGAATGGCGAAAACTTTGCCGCCGATGAAATAGTGTGGGTCACCAGCGCGGGCGGCGCGCCGTGGCTGCGTAACACCGGTCTGGCGCTGGATGCGAACGGTTTTATCAATGTGACCGACACCCTGCAAACCGTGACTGACGCGGATATTTTTGCAGCGGGCGACATCGCCAACATGATTAATTTCAAACTGGAAAAAGCCGGTGTGTTTGCCGTCCGGCAAGGTCCACCGTTGACCGTGAATCTGCGTCGCGCGGTTGAAGGCACACCACTGCAACCTTACCATCCGCAGCACACCTGGCTTGCCCTTATCAGTACCGGTGACAAATACGCCGTCGCATCGCGCGGCGCAATCGGCTTTGCAGGAACCTGGGTGTGGCGCTGGAAAGATTGGATTGACCGCCGCTTCATGCGCAAATATCAAGACCTGGCGCCCATGGACGCTAGCGCGCAGCCTGTAACCACGGTCACCACAAATACTGTCAAGTTAAGCCAGGAAGAATCATTGCAAGCGATTTCGGCGGTCGCCATGCGCTGCGGTGGCTGTGGTGCCAAAGTGGGCGCCACTGTGTTGTCGCGCGCGCTCAGCAACCTACATCCGGTGGATCGCGACGACGTGGTGATTGGCTTGAAAGATCCTGACGATGCCGCCGTGGTGCGCGTGCCGCCGGGCAAGGCGATGGTGCATTCGGTCGATTTCTTTCGCTCGTTTATCGATGATCCCTATATTTTTGGAAAAGTCGCCGCCAATCATGCGCTGGGTGATATCTGGGCAATGGGTGCCGAA
>JAYVYF010000440.1:0-3433 GCA_043784585.1 Burkholderiales bacterium | reverse complement strand
TTGTTGAGCGCTGTCAATTTTTGCGTGACTTTTTAGGATGTCGAAATTGTTGAAAATAGGTGCGGTGATAAATGAGGAAGTGCAAATGAAGCAGAAGCGGTGCAAATGGACGTAATTCTTGCTCTTGACCAAGGCACTACTAGCTCGCGGGCGATGGTGTTTGACCAGCGGGCGCACATTGTCGCGGCGGCGCAACGCGAATTTATCCAACACTTTCCTCAACCAGGCTGGGTGGAGCATGATGCTGAAGAAATTTGGGCGACCCAATTGGCGGTGGCTCAGCAAGCGCTCGCCAATATCGCCGATGTGAAAATTGCGGCAATAGGGATTACCAATCAGCGTGAAACCACGGTGCTGTGGGATCGCATCACTCATCGCGCAGTGGCGGCGGCGATTGTCTGGCAGGATCGGCGCACGGCGAGTTTTTGTGATGGATTGAAAGCGGCGGGTCATGAAAAAATGATTCGTGAAAAAACCGGATTGGTAATTGATGCCTATTTTTCAGGCACCAAATTAAAGTGGCTGCTCGATAATGTCCCGAATGCGCGTAAACGGGCGGAGCGGGGTGATCTGGCGTTTGGGACAATTGATAGCTGGCTCATTTATTGTCTAACCGAAGGCAAAGTCCATGCCACCGACGTTTCAAACGCATCACGAACGTTACTCTTCAATATCCACGCCCTCAATTGGGACGATGAGCTGTTGACATTGATGGACATACCACCTGCCGTGCTGCCGCAGATTGTCAGCTCCAGCGCAGTAATTGGCCACACTTCCTGCGACGGCCTGCCCAAAGGTATTCCGATTGCGGGCGTGGCGGGCGATCAGCAGGCAGCATTATTTGGCCAGGCTTGCCATCAGCCGGGGATGGCGAAAAACACTTACGGCACCGGTTGCTTCATGTTGATGAATACAGGCGACACGCCGGTGGTGTCGCGTAACCGGCTGCTGACCACGGTGGCATGGCGGATAGGTCATAAAACCCATTACGCGCTGGAAGGCAGCGTGTTTATGGCAGGCGCTGCGGTGCAATGGCTGCGCGATGGCCTGGGGATTCTTGAAAAATCCGCTGATGTGGAGGCGCTGGCGACGTCAGTGCCAGACACGGGCGGTGTGTATGTCGTGCCTGCGTTCGTCGGCCTGGGTGCGCCCTATTGGGATGCCAGCGCACGGGCCGCAATCCTCGGCCTCACCCGAGGCAGCACGCGGGCGCATATTGCCCGGGCGACGATAGAAGCGATTGCGTTTCAAAGTGCCGAGCTCGCTCATGCAATGCTCAACGATGCCGCGATCAATGTGACTGAAATGAGAGTGGACGGCGGCGCGGCGGTGAATGATCTGCTGATGCAATTTCAGGCGGATTTACTCGGCATTGACGTGGTGAGGCCCACAGTAGTCGAAACAACCGCGCTTGGTGCAGCGTTCCTGGCCGGGTTGGCAGTCGGATATTGGCACAGCGAGGCTGAAATCGCGTCACTGTGGTCGCGCGAACGCACCTTTGTGCCAAACCTTTCTCGCGTCGAAGCTGATGAAAAAATGCGCGGCTGGCGGCGCGCGGTGGGACGCAGCCAGGCTTGGGTAGAATAGCTTTTTTATGATTGGATTGATTTCAATATGGTCACCAACTTCTCACTTATTCCAACCTAATTTCCGACTAAACTTCAATCGGAAGGCGGTGCTTGGAGCACTTCTGCCCCCCAACCCCTTCCAGCGTTAGTGTTTGAAAATATTAAAAGTTAATATTGTCAATCGCAAACAAAATTTAAATTTACCAACCGGGGTCATATTTTGAGCATGGTTCTGGACATTCCCGTCGGCGCGACTGGTACTGCTACATTGATTGTCACCGATGAACACACGGCTCCCCGCGTAGGTTCTGGGCTGATTCGCGTGCTTGCGACCCCGGTGATGATTAATCTCATTGAGGCCGCCGCCCTCAATGCCTGCGAGCAGTTATTGCCTGCAGGCCATCAAAGCCTGGGCACCCGCCTCGATGTTTCGCATGTCGCCGCCACTCCCGTCGGTATGCGCGTTACGGCCGCGGCGGAGGTTTTGCGCATAGAGGGCCGACACATTTTTTTCAAGGTCGTCGCCCACGATGAGCGCGATTTGATAGGCGAAGGGTCGCACGACCGCGTAGTGGTGGATGTTGAGCGTTTTGATAAACGTGTGCAGGAAAAAATGGCATTGCTCAAATCGCTGCGTGAAAAATAGCGCCTTGGACTTTTGCGCTCGGGTTCGACGGGCTGCTAATCATCAAAATCGAATGCGCTTGCCCCCAACCCGCCAGATTGCTCCTCGGTGCGCGCGCAATCAAGCCGGTCGTTAAGGTTTTCTGGGTCGGCAAAAACCCCCCTTCTGTTTTTGACAACACCAACCGCATGGCCGGCGGCCTGAGCTGGCTGGGATATTGAGCCGTCTGCGTGTTGGTGCTGGATGCAGATTTACCGAGCCGACCGATGCCGATGCCGAGCGCGGCGATCGCGCCAGCACCGGCAATCTTAGACCACATATGGCGGGTCGATACTTCCCGAAGATGATTAAAAATAGTAACGACGATGAGGATAATGATCGCCATAAAGCCGTTTTCAGCCAATAACGATGACGACAACGCAAACGCAAAAATATCGGTCATTGCGGTGATCCCCGCAATCGCCAGCAATCCTGCCGATATCTTGCGCAAATCACGCGCCGTCCTCATCCATCAACAGGATGAGGTGGTGCGTGGCGACCTGCGGATCGTCGAGAATGACGACGTTTTCGTATGCGCGCTCAACATGGATTGCGCAACTGCGGGCTGTTGTTTTTGCCGGCTCCGCAGGATCTAACGGCTCTAGCTGTTCGCCTATGTCAATTCGGTGGCGGCTGACTACCTCATGGGTGCGTGAAAACGCGTTAACCCAGATTGTTTCCCGCCTCATTTTTGGGCCACCGTTGCTTCTGGTTTTGTGGCAGCTTTAGCGGCACTCCTGGGTGCAATGACGGAGGGCAGCGCGAGGAGCGAGGGCCGGGGCGGCTGCAATGGTAGGCCCAAAGTTAACCTCAGCTGCGGGAATCGAGGAAATGAAACGTTTGCCCAGCGCGAGCGCGTTGGCATAACTCACGCCCGACATGGCCAGACGCGAAATCAACGCCTGATCGCTTTTATCCTGGGTTACCGCTAGTACTGAAACATTGTAAATTTCCAGGAAATCACGTAACCCCTTGGCACACCAAACCGCTCGCATCGGCGGGCATTTGGCGTTGTCTGCGCCGGGGCTTGCAAAATCCTCGGTGCATTGATTTTGTGTGACGTATTTGCGTCTTCTGCTGCCAGACCAGACAAGGTTATAGTTTTGCGATAACAACGCTGTAAATTGGCACGCGTTGGGGTCAATATTTTTCGCGGGGCGGTGCGAAATTTTGATCGCACCGGTTTGCAGATTGCGGCTGA
>JAYVYF010000439.1:0-2255 GCA_043784585.1 Burkholderiales bacterium | reverse complement strand
CCGATAAAGCGGCAGCGCCGGCTCATCATTGATTGTTTTTATCACCATGCCCGCCCGCACTCCGGCCCAATACGCGTCCGAATCGGCGTTGACACCGGTCACCATCAAACCCCCGTCTAATTCCTGAAACGTGAATCCGAGTGAATGTGCTTCGTTGTCGCGTTGCTGTGCGACCTGTTTGGGCGATTGCACACGGGTATGTGAATCTTTGAGCTCGCCGGTCATCTTGTCGAGCTGCTCCCAGTAGTCGTCGTCGGTTTTTGTGGCCGAAAGTAGCGGCTCATATTTGGCGCGCACCGCCGTCCAGTCGACTCCATTCAGCTTCGGGTCGTAATATTTTTCGTTAATCGTGCGCCACACATAGTTAAGTGCTTCCTGCTTCCAACTATCGCCCCCTATCGTCGGCACAGGGGTGTCGGCCAACGGTGGCGCAACATAAATACGGCCAATAATATTGTGAGGATCAACCACCGCGCAGCCGGACAGGGCGGTCGCCAGTACAAGAGTACGTAAGACTAAGCGAGGGAGTTGGGAAGTACGGAAACCGCGCATAAATTTTCTTGTAATAAATGATGGGGGAACGTAAAAAGTCTACACCTTGATTTTGCCTACGGCGCATGCCTCACCCCATAATTCGAGGGTTTCGTCGCATTGTGAACGTGATGGAAGCGTTCCTGTGCAATCATTCTTAAGTCGGGTATTGGATTGCGAAGCTGAGAGCAAACGCAGACCTGAGCCTGCTTTTATACTAGACGTGTTCCTGATCCTTGTCTTTCGGCCACAACTCCCCCAAGTCTTTAAATACATTCAAACATCAGCCGGAGCATCAATATGGAACTCACTATTCGCGGTCTCTCCAAGACTTATCCGAACGGCGTGGAAGCCCTTAAAAACGTGACTTTAACGATTCCAGCAGGAATGTTTGGTCTGTTGGGCCCCAACGGCGCGGGCAAATCAACGCTGATGCGCACATTGGCGACTTTGCAGGACGCCGACCGTGGTTCGGCGGTGATGGGTAACCTTGATGTGCTCAAGGACAAAGACGGGGTACGTAGAATACTGGGTTATTTGCCGCAGGATTTTGGGGTTTATCCTAAAGTGACAGCGTGGGATTTGCTCAATCATCTTGCAGAATTGAAAGGGCTCAATAATCGTGGCGAGCGTCAGGATGTAGTGATCGGTTTGCTTCATCAAACCAATTTATTCAACGTGCGCTTCAAAGCGCTGGGTGGCTTTTCAGGCGGTATGCGTCAGCGTTTTGGTATTGCGCAGGCGCTGTTGGGCGATCCGCGCCTGATTATCGTCGACGAGCCTACGGCCGGCCTTGATCCTGAAGAGCGGGTGCGTTTTCATAATTTACTGGCCGAGATTGGTGATGATGTTGTGGTCATTTTATCCACGCACATTGTTTCAGACGTGAGCGATTTATGTCCCAATATGGCCATCATCAACAACGGTGAAGTGCTGCTTACCGGGCGCCCAAATGAGTTGATTGCCGGTCTCAAAGGCCGTACCTGGTCTGCTTCTGTGGCGCGATCCGAGCTGGAAGAAGCCAAGAAAAAATTCCCGGTGATTTCGACGCGCCTCATTGCCGGACAAACCCTGATCCATGTCATCAGCGATTCTGCACCCGGCCCCAGCTTCGAGGCGATCACCCCGACCTTGGAGGATACCTATTTTGCCGCGATTGGAGGCTTTCTTGTGCCGCCGCAAAACAGTATTCAGCAAGCTGCAGAATAGGGCTTCATCATGCTGAAAGCTATTGCGCTATTTGAAATCAAAACCCGACTATCGCGAATCTCGACCTGGGTATATTTTGGTCTGTTCCTGCTGATCGCTTTTTTGTGGATCGCGGCGGCGGGCGGACTTTTTAAAGAGGCAAACGTTACCTTTGGTTCGGGCAAGGTGTTTGTAAATTCTCCGTTTGCGCTGGCGACCACGGTCACGGTGCTCAGCATGTTTGGCCTCATCATTGTGGCCACCATCATGGGCCGCGCGGTACAGTCCGATTTTGAATACCGGACGCATCATTTTTTATTCACTGCACCGATCACAAAATTGCAATATCTGGGTGGCCGCTTTCTCGGTGCCTTGGCGATCGTGGTGGCGATTTTTTTAAGTGTGGGCATCGGCGCATTTTTAGCCACCTTGCTTCCCGGCATGGACGCAGACCGGATGGGCCCCAATCGATTCGTTGCCTATTTGTGGCCGTATGTGCTCATTCTTTTTCCCAATGTGCTGTTGATTGGCGGCGT
>JAYVYF010000438.1:0-13653 GCA_043784585.1 Burkholderiales bacterium | reverse complement strand
CGCGAACGGACGCAGCAACACACCGCTCCAGGTATGAAACGTGAGGCCGCCGGTAATGTTTTGATGATGGGTAATGAAGTGCACCACTGCACGAACTTCAGGCTCGGAAGTGGGATACGGGCCGGCGCCGAATTGTTCATGTTCCTGCCGCCAGCCCGCGGGGAAATTGCGGTTCAGGTCGATCCCCTGTTTATCTTTGTTTACCTTTACCGTGTAGCCGTCGTAATCACGCATCGTGCCTTCGGGCAGCATGCGATAGTAAATGCCGCCGTACTCGGCTGGCTCACGCGGCACCATCAGGCGCGGCTCGGCGGCATGACATTTCCAGTTGCCGTTTTGATCCTTGATGCGCATGGACAGAATACGGCCATCGCTATCCACGTCGCCAATATCCAGGCCCTCAATGGCATCCTCGTCATAGGGATAAGCACGGGTGGCGGAACGAATAATTTTGGGAGTGTCACGCATCGCCCATTCCGCGCCATCAGGATTCATGCGCGGGCAAATGTAGACGGCACGAGTATCGAGCAGGCGGGTGATTTGCTTGCCACGCGCATCGGTTTTTCCATAATTTTTAGTCAGCGTATCGATAAAATACATGGCCGCCGCACTACCAGCCAACTCACTCGCGTGAATATTCGCATCCACCCAATACGCCGGTTTATCAGCCGCAGCACCGGTTTTTTGATTTGTCGCCGTAAGCACCCAGATGTCACGTCCCTCATGGCTTTTGCCGATGCTTTCAATGGCGAGCAAATCAGGAAACGCGTGAACAAAATCTTGCAGCAACTGGGTAAATTCGGGGTAGCGATAGAAACGATCGTATTTTGGCTGGGGAAAAGTCATTTTTGGGAAGGGAAAAGTTGATCAACTCTAATTCTCGCACAGCCGCGCACTGGGCTCGCACTCGATCTCGTTTGCGCGCGGTTGCAATACCTGTCATCAAAATACGAGCAATCAGGCGGGTCTGACGAATAAGGCTGCCCAATACCGCGTATCGCGTGGAAGGCGGCTGGATCGGTGATTTTGCTGGCGAAGGTCGTCCCCACATTTTCTTGCGACGTGCTGGCGCTATGCCTGACGCCAGATTCCGCACCTGGACCTGGCGCCGTGTTAATCACCGGCAGCTGCTTTGTGGCCGCACGATTTTGGCTGCTATGGCGCGGCCCAAGCGACCTTCTTGACTGTCAATTCCTCAATTCCGGCGCGACGGCGGTGGTGGCGCGCCTGCAACCGTCGGTGGACGGAATTCAGGAAATTCACTGAGCAGAAAATCTTCCAGCCCCGCAGAATCTTCCTTGCGTGCAGAAAGCGTCACGGCGCGGCTTAGGCGATGCGATTCCCAGGTGAAATTGCCTGGATAGTGCTCACGAATCAGCTCGATCATGCGGCGCACCATCGCCCTTTCAATATCACCTCCCTGCCCTGCATCCACTTCAATCACGCGCCGATAGCTATCTGCACTGCTGGTGGTCCAGCCGCGGAACGAGAATGAGCCGGTGCGATAGCCTTTGCTGAGAATCTGGAAAACGCCGCTGGTGCCGTCCTGCGAGCGCCCGATGTTTTGTAAATTTTTGTTCAAGTTGGCGGCCAGCCTCTCCGGCGACTTCGGGTCAGCACCATTGGCACGACTTTCAGCGTTGTCGGTTTTGGCCGCGTCCTCGACGGCCTGGCGACGCGCTCGCGCGGCCTCGACCCGCGCCATCATGCTCGGCGGCTCATCACGCGGTTCCACTGACTTGGTCGGGGTCGGCGGGGACAGCGGTGGTGGAGGCTCCAGCGGCACGGGTGCCATCGGCGATTTGCTGACCGGATTGGGCACCGCCAGCACCGACGGACGCGGCGGACGAGACGGCGGGGCGGGAGTGGGTGGGGTAGGCGTAATGGCGGCGGCGGGTGGCGGGCGGGCTTGTAAAGGCGTGAGCTGCACAACGAGCGGCTGGCTGCTGGCGGCTTCATCATTTTCTATTTTTTGATCGCGTGCGGGTGTAAAAATCAACAACAACAAATGCACCAGAATAGATAGCAGCGCACCGACCACGATGCTGCGCCGGAAACGAAATTCGAGCGCCATATTTTGGCCCAGCCATTGGGTAAAGCGCGGCGACGGCGTGATTAGTGAGGCTTGGGGAGCGTGCATAAAGACGATTGAGGCGAAGTCAGGCTAATTCAGGCAACGCGGTGCCGAGATAAAAACACAGCAAAAATGGGGTGGCAACGGTGGTGCAATATTGCGGCAATCTTGTTTTGTTATCGACAACTTAAAACCGCTTTCCGCATAGTTCTCAGGATTGACCTGCTTGGAGGCCACGAGCCCGAATTGGTTCGCCCAACGAGTGCTGGATTATAGAATCTAATAGCGCCCGCAGGTTAAACATGAGATCAAAGGTGAGGCCAAACATAAAACCAAACACTGACCAAAGGTTGCTTGATAGGGTCTTGGATAGCCACTTTTCATACCAAACCCCCGCTCATTACAGCGCGTTACCTTGGCGATCTGCTAAAGTCCGGCCATGTCTAAGATCGCTCTCGGTACGATGTTGCAATCCCAGGGTTTCGGTACCCGCCGCTGGTGCCGAGAGCTGATCGAGACCGGCGAGGTGATGGTGGATGGTGTGATCGTCAGTGATCCTCGTGCGCCTTTCGACACCAACAACTTTCAATTTACGATTTACGATGAACAATGGACTTATCGCGAGCACGTTTATATCTGCATCAATAAGCCACCCAATTTTGAATGTTCACGCAAACCCAGCTCGCATCCCGGCGTACTTACACTGCTGCCTGAACAATTTTCACGGCGCGATGTGCAGCCGGTCGGCCGGCTCGATCACGACACGACCGGCATGCTGCTGATGAGCGACGACGGCGCATTTATTCATGCGCAATCCTCGCCCAGGCGCCATGTACCCAAAGTGTATGTGGCGACAACCCACGATGCGGTGACACCGGAACTATTGGCGACGCTTAAGTCGGGCGTCAAATTACACGACGAGCCGGCGCCACTGGCGGCGTTGCGCTGTGAGCAGGTGGCCGAACATGAGATCGAAATCGTATTGGAACAAGGCAAGTATCATCAGGTCAAACGGATGCTGGCTGCCGCCGGAAACCACTGCATCGCGCTGCGACGGGTAGCGATCGGCGGGCTCGCGCTACCATCGTTGGCGTTGGCGGAAGGCGCCTGGTGCTATCTCAGCCCAAGTCAAACCGCTAGTGCGGGCGCGGCGTTCGAGGCATAAATGCGCCGAACGTTAGTACGCCTTGAATTTCACTATGCTTCGAACGCGTTTAAAACCAGGCACCAGAAAAGCACTGGCTGAAAACCATCGTCACCCATTTCCCACACGCTTAATCTAAACTCTATCTTCTTAATTTAGATGGTTCTTACATCATGAAATCGCCAAAATCTGTTCCGACCGTTCTCGCACAACCCTCCCAGCGCTTGGACCGCGCATTGGCACGTGGCCCCGCCTGTGGCTTCACGTTGATCGAAGTCATGATCGTGGTGGTGATTCTCGGCATTCTGGCCGCTGTCGTGATCCCTAAAATTCTGGATCGACCGGATCAGGCGCGCGTCACAGCGGCCAAAGCCGATATTGCGGTGTTAATGCAGCAGCTAAAACTGTATCGGCTCGATAACGCGGCCTATCCGTCGACCGATCAGGGCTTGCAAGCATTGACGGTCAGACCGACCACCAATCCGCTGCCGCTCAATTGGAAGTCGGGCGGCTATCTCGAAAAATTGCCCAACGATCCGTGGGGACGTCCCTACCAGTACCTTAATCCGGGCTTGAAGGGCGAGCTGGATGTGTTCAGTTTAGGCGCTGACGGACAGCCTGGTGGCGAGGGAAATAATGCCGACATCGGCTCGTGGAATCTCTAGTTTTTGATATTCTATAAAAATGAAAACCCAGCATTGGTGCGGATTTCCGAGCAGAAGTGGCTTGAAACGACTGCCTATGATAGGGTTTCAATCTCGCTTCTTACTTAGTCGAAATTCAGGTTTTACCCTCATTGAGGTGTTGGTGGTAACCATTATTCTCGGGATTGCATTGTCGCTGGCCGTGGCCAATATGATCCCGGATGAACGCGAAAAAGTGCGTATTGAAGCCGAGCGCGTGCTGGTATTGCTCGAACAAGTTCGCGACGAATCTGCGATGAGCGGCAAAGCGATTGCGGTGGAAGTTCGCGAAAATGCGATGCAATTTTACGAGCGTGACCAAAAATCGGTGGGAACAAAATGGCTGCCGCTTGAAACACTGAACGGATCAGTCGTTTCGGCCAGACCATTTGCAAACGGCACCATCGGCGATCTTTATCTGGGTTCGCTTCCATCCAGCACCGCGAAACCAGCGGGACCCGGTGCGCTGGCGACATTTCAGCCCGCAGGGGTGGCAGCTCCATTCGAGTTAAAAATTCAATCTGCGGCGTCCGCGCAAAATGTGCAGACTATTCGCATCGACGCGCTCGGCAATCTTTCCCTGAGCGCAATATCGAAGGACGTGATTCCATGAAATCCGCGGCCAAAACTTTCGGTTTCACACTCATCGAAGTCCTGATTGCGCTGGCGATTTTAGCGATTGCGCTGACCGCTGCAGTCCGCGCGGCCAGTGTGGCGACCGACAGCGCCAACGAAACCAAGCTGCGCACGCTGGCCACCTGGATCGCACAAAATCGCATCGCGCTGGTCAGCACCAGCGCCGTTTTTCCGGCGGTAGGCGAATCAACCGGCCGTGAAACCATGGGCAATATCGAATTTGAATGGAAGCAGAAAATATCGAATACGCCCAATACCGCCTTTCGCAAAATTGAGGTGCGGGTGCTCCGGCCAGGCGTTGGCGTTGGTGTCGGTGCAGCGAGCGAATCGTGGTTGACTAATTTGAGCGGCTTTGTGGTCAAAGACGTCAAGGGCTCAACATGACCGGCGCGCAGCGATACCACCCGCACGGTTTCACCTTGATCGAGCTACTGGTCGCGCTCGCCATATTCGCGATTCTCTCGCTGATTTCTTACCGTACGCTCGGCACGTTGTTTCAAACCCGGGAGCAGCTCAATATTCAAAGCGCGAAATGGCGCGATGCTGCGCTATTTTTCTCGCGGGTTGATAACGATCTGGCGGCGATCCTTAATCGGCCGATTCGCAACGCCGATGGGCTCAGCGCCGCGCCGCTGTGTCTCGTCGGCAACGTCGGCACCGCGACCAGCGATGCCGCGCTGGTGTTCACGCGAACCGGATTCGCCGATAGCGATGGCAGCAACGCCGCACCGCAGCGAATCGGCTATCGACTCAACGACGGCAATCTGGAATGGCTGCTATGGCCCACGCTTGACCAAGCGCCACGCTCGGTGCCTGCCGCCTTCGCGGCGCTTAAAAATGTGCGTGAAGCCAGATGGCGCGCGCTGGGGGCGGGGTCAGACGATTTGAATTGGCGCACCGATTGGCCTGCGGCACCCGCGAGCTGCGTCCTACCCGATCCCAAAGCTGCGGTATTTCCGCGCGCGCTCGAACTTAGCATTACGCTCAATAGCGGCGAAACGCTGACGCGTGTGTTTGCGTTGCGTGCGGTGGCCGCCGATGGCAGCTAGGCGCATGAGAAGCCATCAACGCGGCGCAGCCATCATTACCGCGTTACTGGTGGTCATGTTGGCGGCCACCGTTGCCACTTACCTGCTGATGCAGCAGTCGCACGCGCTCACCCGAACCGCGCGGTCCACTGACCGCGCCCAAGCCGCACTCTACACTCAGCCCACGCTGGATTGGGCGCGTGCGATTCTGTCTGAAACGCTAAAAAATACAAGCTATGTGCACCCCAAACAAGCCTGGGCGCAAGGCATTAACGCGCTGCCCTTGGATGATGCCGGTGGCGGGACCCTTGCATCGGGAGTGATTCGCGACGAAGGCGGAAAATTCAACATCAACAATATGGTGACTAATGGCGTGAAAAGCCCGGCGGATATTGAAGTGTTTCAACGCCTGCTGACGGTCCTAAAAATTGACGCCGATCTGGCACCCGCAGTCGTCGATTGGCTCGACAAGGACAGTGATCTCACGCCTAACGGCGCCGAAGACAGTTTCTATCTGTCGCTGCCAGAGCCCTATCGCAGCGCCAATCAGCCGATGCTGCAGGTTGCAGAGCTTACGCGGGTACGCGGCTTTGACGCAGCCACTGTCAAGCGACTGATGCCCTATGTGACGGCCCTGCCCGCTCGCACTCTGCTGAATATGAATTCAGCGCTCCCCGAGGTAATACGCGCTTATTTTCCCGATACGACCGAAACCGGCGCAATCGCGTTGGTACGGAGTCGCGACGATCTGCCGTTTAAAGACATCGACGCCGTCAAAAACCAGAAAGAAATGAAAGGCATCCCCGAGGTCAGCGTTATCAAGTTTGCCAGCGTGACCAGCACGTTTTTTTCGGTCTCGATCGCAATTACGCGCAATGGCACACAGGTTCGCCAAAATGCGCTGCTAAAAACGGCTGACCCGGTTGGCAGTCGATGGCCCAGTATAATTTGGGTTAATTCGTTTTAGCTGTACTCAAAAAATCTTCGCCGATGGATCAGATTTGCTGCTCGTGCGCTGTTCACAATGCTCCTCATAATGCTGGTTATAACTCTCCCCGATCTCGTCCAATTTAGCACTGACCCCGACGCACACTGGACGCTTTGCGAACCTTCTGGAGCACCGCTTCGCTCGGGAAATGGGCCGCTGTCCGCCGCGCCGCGTGAAGCCCAGGTGATTGCGCTGGTGCCCGCTGGCCGGGTAGTTTTTATCGAGACCCTGTTACCCGCCGTATCGGTGGTAAGACGCGACCAGCTGGTGCGCTATGCGATTGAAGATAAGTTAACAATTGATCCCGCCACAGTTCACGCGGTGGTGCTGGAATCGCTGCCCAAGTCTGCCGCCGCGTCAACAGCATCGTCGGCAACCACAAGATCGCGCGGGGCTCAACCGCGAGATATGCAGATCGTCGCGGCCATTGATCGTGCGTGGTTTAGCGCAGCATTGTCATGGCTGGCCTCGGCCGGTTTTAAACCACGTGCCGCGTTTGCCGAAACTGCGCTGCTGCCGGTGACGAACGGCGAATGGTCTGTAAAGCTCACGGCAAAAAATGCATTCGCCAAACGTGCCGACGGTTTTGCGTATGCCATTGACGCTGGCACGTCCGGACAGCCCCCGTTTGCGCTGACGCTGGCGCTGAACGAAGTGGCACACAAACCCGCTGCCATCACCGTGTTTGTTGCTGCCCCTACAGATCGCGGCGCAGTTAGCAGAACGATTAACACGAGCACCATGAGTGCAGATTGGCAGACCAGTCTTGGCGTGCCGACCCGCGTGGTGGAGTTCGGCAACGGCGGCGGAATGCAGGGAGGGTCGCAAAGTCAGGAATGGTCGCAAAGTTTAAAGCGGCTCGCGGCGCTGAAAAGCGGCAATCTGTTAACCGGCGAATTTGCGCCGGTCCGCCCGGCCAATGCATGGCTTGGGCGCCTGAAACCGGCGCTGGCGCTGGTCGGCGTAATCACATTTATTCAGATCGCGGCGCTGGTGGCCGATAATTGGCAGCTTGAGCGCAAGCGCCAAGCAATCGAGAATGAAATGCGCGTCACCTTCCAAGCTGCCTTTCCCCGCGCCACCGCGATCATTGATCCAGCCTTGCAGATGCAGCGTAATCTGGACACGTTGAAGCGCGAACGCGGCTTGTTGCGCGACGACGATGTGCGTCACGTACTGGCGCAGTTCGCGGCGCTGCGGGAAGCGTTACCGGAGCTTGAAGTGACCGAAGTGAGCATCAAACAAGGCGCAGCAAGACTGGTCGCACGACTCGACACCGCGCCGGCCTCGGCCAGCGACGATGCCGCGGCATTGTCGGCATTGGCATCCGCATTAAAAGTACGGCTGGCTTCAATATCAGGCGTATCTACCACCGTGAATACCAAACCCGGCAATAAACCCGGCACGGTGGAAATCATAATGAAAGCCAGCCCATGAGCGCCTTGCCGGACAAGATAACGTCCACCTCGTCAGCCAACAACGCAGCCAGCCAGCCCCGATCGACGGCGCTCAAGCGCTTCGCGACTTATTGGGATCAGCTGGAATCGCGTACCCGCAATGTACTGCTGGTTTGTACCGCCATGCTCGCAGTGGGCCTGATTTACAGCTATATCTGGCTGCCGGCTGCGCGTGGCCGGGTGATCAATGCCGAGCGCATTCCGGCGCTCGAAGCCAAGCTCGCCACGATGCGCGCCCAATATGAGGAAATGAAGCGCATTAACGCGGTTCCGCCGACCGCATCGTCCAGTGCTGCCAATCCTGCTGGCGGACGCACGGCTGCAGACTTAAGCGGGTTGCAAACTATTTTTGGCGCAAGTGCAAACATCGCGATTGACGAAAAGCGCGCGTTTCGAATCAGCATCGCGTCAACTGGCTACCTATCGTTTCTGGACCGACTGGATCAGGCATTGGCGCGATATCGGCTCGGCGTCAGCTCACTAACTCTGTTGGCACTCAATACGGACATTGCAACGCCCATTGCGGGCGCTAAAAAAGCCGAATCTGCGCGGGCTTCGGCGCCAGCGCAGGTGTCGGTCGAAATTACCCTCAGTCCTGCCCTTCCGACTGCGCTGAACGTTGAGAGCAGCGGCGCCCCTAAACCATGACGATCAAAGCTAAAATTGTATTTGGTCTCATTGCAATGGTTGCATTCGTGTTTGGTGTCGTTGCGTTTGCGCCTGCCCGCCTGCTGGATGCTCCCGCGCGCGCCGCGCTCGCGCCCTATGGGGATCTCACCAACACGGTAGGCACGGTATGGTCGGGGAGCGGCGTACTGGTGCTAGGCACCAATATCAGCAATGCAAGCCTTGGGGGACGCAGCAATAACCCCAATGCACTAAAAGTACCGATCACCTGGCAATTTACGCCGGCCTCGCTTGGCAGGCTTCGTTTGGGTTTTAATCTGATCGCGAAATCAGATTCAATCGTTGGCGTGGCCCACGCTGGCGTAGGTTTTCGTAATATTGAAATTAGCGAGGCGGATATCAATGTAGACGCCAGTTTTATTTCGGCGTTGAACAGCCTCATCGCGTTCGCCGGGCCGCGCGGTGCGCTGCGTCTGAAAACGAATACAGGTGACCACATCACGCTGGCTTATCGCGGGCCGTTATCCGTAAGCGGCCGCCTTGGCGTTAGCGCCGATAATCTATTGCTACGCACGCTATCCTCGTGGCCGGTGGGCAGCTACGACCTCGATATCAATTTTCGGGACAATCTGGCGGAATACAATTTTGTGAAATCCTCGGGTCTGTTGACACTTGATGGCGGTGGCATGGTGCAGTGGTTGCCGCGCAAAGAGTTTGCCTATAACGGCAGCGCAAAAGCGTCGCTCGAAGCGCCCCTGCTGTTTGCGGCAATCCTGCCGCTCGGTCGCCCGAGGCTGGACGGGCGCGTGCAGATTGACTACAAAGGCGGCTGGTAAATGAGCATCGTCGCTGGACGTGAAAAAAGCACCAGGCCCGATGAAGTAATGTCGACGCTACATGTCCCGGTTGCTTCCGCAATCAACACATCACCCAACACCACAATCAACCCAGCGCCAAAATACCACGCGCCATGGTGGCTTAAAGGCGGGCATCTCCAAACCATTTATCCGCCACTTTCAGCCCGTCGCCCGATGATTAAATATAAGCGTGAGTGCTGGGAAACAACTCCAAACGGCAAGCCGGACGGGGACTTCATAGATATTGACCGGCTCATTGAAACGCCGAATACAGCCGGTTCATCAAGCGCCAAAAAAGCGCCGATGCTGGTGGTGTTCCACGGCCTGGAAGGCTCATCCAACAGCATCTATGCGCTCAATTTAATGGCCGCCGCAAGACAACGCGGATGGCGCGGGATGGTGCCACATTTTCGCGGTTGTAGCGGCGAAATTAACCGGCTGCCGCGCGCCTACCATTCGGGCGATTCAACAGAAATAGACTGGATTTTGCGCCGGATCAAAGCCGAAGCGCCCGATCAGCCGGTGTATGTCGCCGCTATTTCGCTCGGTGGCAATGCATCCCTGAAATGGCTGGGCGAACAAGGTGCTGCGGCGGGTGACATTGTGCAAGCGCTGGCGGCAATATCAGCGCCCGTGGATTTATCGGCCTCGGGTCACGCGTTGGATCAGGGCTTCTGCAAGCTTTACACAAAGGTGTTTTTATCGACGATGAAACAAACCGCACTCAAAAAATTGGTCTTGCATCCCGGCATTTTTAAGCAATCAATTGTCGAAGCAGCACAATCACTGCACGCCTTTGATGATGAAGTGACCGCGCCCTTGCATGGTTTTCGCGATGCGGATGATTATTGGTCGCGGGCCTCGGCCAAGCCTGGCCTGATGAATATTCAGGTGCCGACCTTGCTCGTCAATGCGCAAAATGATCCCTTCCTGCCCGCCTCATCCCTGCCCACAAAAAGCGAAGTATCGCCCCACGTCACGCTGGATTTTCCGCTCGATGGCGGCCATGTGGGATTTCTGTCCGCGCCGTTTCCAGGCAATGGCGGCTGGATGCCACAGCGCGTATTTCATTTTTTTGAGCATGGCAAATAGCTGAATCAATGCGACCGGTCTTACTTTTGCCGGCCGAAACTGTCAACCTGTTCGGGCCAATCGGTGAATTGCTATCCCCCAAAGACGGTATTCCCAACCCCCACCCTAAATATGCAACAATAAATTTTTGCATGACGGCCATCTGCGCGCAACTTGCGGATGGCCCGCATTTTGTTCGAAAAAATGACGGACCGAAGCCACGCAAGGCGAGGTTGTAAAGGTTTCGCCCGCTATAAAATCAAGAACACAGATAAATTCAAAAAAAGCGCGCATTGCCTTGATTCTGCAAAAGCGCGGGAGGGAAAAAACAAGAAAGTGAGAAACGTGCGATGAAGTTCACGCTTAACCCACGCGTCATTTGGTCATCCTATTTTTCGTCGGTCAACGCGGCCATCAGGGCCGGACTGGGGATGCTGATCGTGTTAATTTTTGTGGCGAACTATGTTCGTGACGAGCCACTGGATCTGTTTACACGCCTCGAATCGCTTGCTTACGACGCAAGGCTGCGCGCGACCATGCCGGAGAAAATCGATCCGCGTATTGTCATTATTGATATTGATGAAAAAAGTCTGGCCACTGAAGGCCGCTGGCCGTGGGGACGCGACAAAATGGCGGCAATCGTTCGCCAATCTTTTGACACCTACAAAGTAAAAGTCCTCGGTTTCGACGTTATTTTTGCAGAGCCGGACATCAGCTCAGGACTGGCCGGACTGGAGGCACTGGGCAAGGCAGAACTGCAAGCGGACAGCGTCTTCCAGCAGCAGCTGGTTGCCCTGCGTCAGAAACTGAACTACGACCAGCAATTTGCCGATGAAATAAAAAAACATTCTGTAGTGCTGTCATTTTCAGGCCAAAACAATTTTCAGGAGGCCAGTAATGATCTAGGCTTGGCCTCATTGCCGCCGCCTGTTTTTGAAGCGCAGGCGTTCAAACGCCCGCCCGAAACATTGGTCATCAACGGCTACAGCGGCAACCTTACCGAGTTCCAGGACAAGGCCGCGGCGACTGGACACATATTGCCGATGCTCGATTTTGACGGTGTGCTGCGGCGGATACCGATGTTTGTGAAATACAAAAACGATTTTTACGAATCCATGTCTGCGGCCGTATATCGCACCTATCTCGATAACGCACCGGTTAAAGTCAGCATCCGCGATGATGAGGGTGATAAGAAGACCAAGTTCAAATACACCCAGATCGGCAACACGTTGATTCCACTGGATGAAGACGGCGCGGCACTGGTGCCGTATCGCGGCAACAGCCCGATGTTTCGCTACATCTCTGCCACCGATGTGATTCGCGGCAAGCTAAATGCTGGCGAGCTTGACGGAAAAATTGCGCTGGTCGGCACGACCGCGCAAGGCCTGTTTGATTTGCGCAACACGCCCGTCAGCAGCATTTATCCCGGGGTTGAAGTCCATGCAAATATGATCTCCGGCTACCTGGACAGTTCAATCAAACAGTTACCGCCGTTTCAGATTCTGGTCAAGGTGTTGATCATTTTGGTGATTGGCTTGCCGCTGGCCTTTGCGCTGGTCAAGCTCAACCCTGTATGGTCAACGACGACGGTAGTTGCCGCCATCGTTCTGGTGCTTGTCATCAATCTTTACTGGTGGCATGCAAACTATGTCCTGCCACTGGCAATTCCGGTGCTCATGATTGGCACGCTGTATCTGCTCAATATGGCTTATGGTTTTTTTATCGAGGCGCGCTCCAAACGCCAGATCACCGGCATCTTTGGAACTTATGTGCCGAAAGAGCTAGTCGAGGAAATGGCTAAAAATCCGGCTAACTACACGACCCATGGCGAGAGCCGGGAAATGACGGTGCTGTTCTCGGACATTCGCAATTTCACATCAATTTCGGAAGGGCTGTCCGCACAAGAATTGACCGCGATGATGAACAACTATCTGACGGTGATGACACAAACTATTCAAAGCGATCGCGGCACCATCGACAAATATATTGGCGACGCCATCATGGCGTTCTGGGGCGCGCCGGTACTGGACCATCAGCACGCGGAACATGCGCTTAATTCCGCACTTGCCATGCAAAATCGCATCAAGGAAATCGGCCCGGAATACATTAAACGCGGCTGGCCAAAACTTGAAATGGGCGTGGGGCTTAATTGCGGCGTCATGAATGTGGGCGACATGGGGTCGAGCTTTCGCCGCGCCTATACCGTGATGGGCGACGCTGTAAACCTGGCGTCGCGACTGGAAGGCCTTACCAAAGAATACGGTGTCGGTATTCTAGTGTCAGAAAACATCGTTACAGCAGCACCCGCGATTGTCTATCGCGAGCTGGACCGGGTTCGCGTCAAAGGCAAGCTTGAACCCATCGGCATTTACGAGCCGGTCGGTAAAAAAGATGAACTGAGTGCCGAAGTCATCGACCAGATCGATCGCTTCCATCGCGCGCTTGAGCACTACCGCGGCCAAAGATGGGCCGAGGCCGAGGCACTACTTTCCGCCCTCACCCACGCCGAGCCCAAGCGCAAAGCGTATCGCGTGTTCTTAACCCGTGTAGCTGAATTACGCGCGCAGCCGCCCGGGCAAAATTGGGATGGGGTGTTTACGTTTTCGACCAAGTAAGCGTCGTGTAGCGGTTCTGTTATTTGGCGTGTACCCGCAGCGCTCAAGTTTGTAAGGCAGTTGCGTCAGGCCCGGCTAGCCATGATGAGTCGTGACCAGATTCAACAAATCAGACCGTATAAAAATCTTGATCTGATCTAAATGTTGCAACGCAACATAACAAGCCCATAATCAACGACTGGGGTTCCTGATCTCATTTGGCATAAACCCATAAAACGTTCCATCACTGAAAGCTGCTTTATGAAACCCATTCAAAATGTGCTGGTGCTGCAAGGCGGTGGCGCGCTTGGCGCATATCAGGGCGGCACCTATGAGGGCTTGACTCGGCACGGGATAAATATCGATTGGGTGGTGGGCACTTCAATCGGCGCCATTAACGGCGCGCTCATCGCGGGCAATCGGCCTGCAGATCGTGTCGAAAAACTACATGCATTCTGGAAACGAGTCGCCCGCGACTCGCCAACTATTTTTCC